>NZ_JADNDC010000018.1:0-80300 GCF_015551645.1 Ruminococcus sp. D54t1_190329_F1 | reverse complement strand
CATGAACTGACACGTGCAGGCGATGGTATGAAACTGGAAAATCTGGAACTGACAGACGGTGTCTTTAAGTTTGAACAGGAAACACCTGGTGAAAACCTTAAAGTTACCTTCAGCGGTTATAAAATCCGGGACGACCAGAACACGGATAACCTGTATGTGCTTCTGGATGAAACAGCTGAGACAACAGCCTCTATTGGAATGGTCACTCCAAAAATCGAGGAAGTTCCGACGACAGCACTGCTGGGTTATGGCAAGACTTTAAGTGACTGTACAATTACAGGCGGAAAGGCAATCTGGAAGGGAGAAATAATAGAAGGTACGTTCAGCTGGAAAACTCCAGAAGCAAAACCAGCCGGAGAAGATAACGGAACTGAGAAGGCAAACTATACAGTTGTATTTACACCTTCTGAAGCCAACATTTATCTTCCTGTAGAATTTGACCTTCCAGTAAGAACGCAGATTGGTGTCCGCGTAAGCTGTAAAGCCAACAGCCGTGATTACGAAAAAGGTAATGTTACCACCACCGGAACCTATGAACTGACACGTGCAGGCGATGGTATGAAACTGGAAAATCTGGAACTGACAGACGGTGTCTTTAAGTTTGAACAGGAAACACCTGGTGAAAACCTAAAAGTTACCTTCAGCGGTTATAAGATCCGGGAAGACCAAAATGCAGATAACCTGTATGTGCTTCTGGATACTACAGCTGAAACAACAGCCTCTATCTACTGGATCACGCCAGTGATCGAAACTGTGCCAACCGTAGCACAGGAATTTGAAATCGGTACCAGATTAAAGGATATCCAAAATTCACCAGAAAAGGATCCGGTCTTAACCGATGGAAAAGCTACATACAATCAGAAAGAAATTCCAGGAACCTGGCAATGGCAAAATCCTGAGACAGTACTTGACCAGGTGGGTGAAATCCGATACACAATGCTGTTTATTCCAGAAAATACAGCTGGATTTAAAACAATCCAGGCAGAAGTAACCGTATCCACAATAAAAGCAGTGGTGACGCCTCCTGAGATCCCGGAAATGGTCTATAATGGGCAGGAACAGGCTCCGGTTATTCCAGAAACGGAATTCTATAAAACAGTTCAAAATGAAAAGCATTTAGATGCTGGAGAGTACAATGTAACGATGGAACTTAAGAATCCTGCACTGTACAGATGGCCGGAAAGTGAAGAAAAAATTACGATCCTGCCCTATAAGATTCAAAAAGCCAAAGCAGACATTACAGGAACTCCGGACCCGGAAAAACTGACCCTAATTTATGGGCAGATGCTTTCAGATGGATTGACGTCAGAAACAGAACCGGACAGAGCGAAAAAGAAAACTCTGATTGCAAAAGATATGATATCCGGAATCAAGGTGAAGGTCGCAGAGATGGAAACAGCCGGAGAATGGCAGTGGAAGCTTGAAGAATCCGAGAAAAAGCAGCTGGCAGTTACTGAAAACGCTTATAAGCTTCAAGCAGTTTTTCAACCTGCTGATGAAAGCGTGGCAAAAAATGTAGAACCGATTGAAGAGATATTTACCGTAAAAGTAAAGAAGGCGGTACCTGCATTGACGTGTAAAGATTTCAGCGGAAAACTATTTAATTCAATAGATAATGAAGGAAATGTGGTTGGAAGTTATCTTTCAAATGCAGAGATTAATGGCTGGGTTGAAGCGAAAAATCCAATTACTGGCGAAACTATTGTGGGAACCTGGAAAGCAACACCTGTTGAGGACAAAGTCATCACTAAAGAGGGTGGAGGATTTGCATATAAGCTTACCTTTACTCCGGAAGATACAGTAAACTATTCAGAAGCTGTTGTTGAAAACTTGATGATTTATATTCATGTCGACTATAAGCCTGTAGTTCCAACGGACGCCCCTGCTCCAACAGAAACTCCAGCTCCGACAGAAGCTCCGGCTCCAACAGAAGCACCTGCTCCGACAGAAGCACCAGCTCCGACAGAAGCACCTGCTCCGACGGAAGCTCTGGCTCCAACGGAATCCCTAGCTCCAACGGACGCACCAGCTCCGACAGAAGCACCTACTCCGACGGAATCCCCAGCTCCAACGGACGCACCAGCTCCGACAGAAGCACCTGCTCCGACAGAAGCTCTGGCTCCAACGGACGCACCGGCGCCAACAGAACCTCTGGCTCCGAAAGAATAAATTAGCCACAAAAACTGACTGATCAATTGAATTTGACAAAAAAGATGCTATGAAACACAAACTAAAAATTTTTTCAAAACTTCCATTAATTGCTTTGTGCCTTATGGCTGCAATCGGAGCATATACTCCGGTTCTTGCAGACAGTGAATCCCAGGTAACTGTGTGTATTCTGGATTCAGGCTGCAACATGGAAGACATTACAGGGTGGAATTATCTGGAAGGCAGCGATAACCTTTCTGACAACAGCGGACATGGAACAGGCGTCTGTGAAATCCTGCTGGAAAAGGCACCGGATGCAAATCTGGTTATGCTAAAGTGTTTTGATGGGGAATCTGAAAATCAGACAGACGATAATACCATCATCCAGGCCATCTATGACAGCGTAGATAAATACCATGCAGATATCCTTAATATGAGTTGGACACTGAATAGAGATTCGAACCTCCTCCATGAAGCAATTCAGTATGCCAGCGAAAACGGAGTCCTGATACTGGCTGCAGTCGGAAACCTGAGCTTCCAGACACCTTCTGGAAGCCAGGTATATCCGGCTGCCTGGGAAGAAGTAATCGGCGTGGCAGGAGCTGATCTTGATGAAAACGGGAATCCCATAAGTTCGCTGTGGTATCTTGGCGGTTAAGCAGTATATGTAAGCGCAAACGGAAGCTATGAAGATCAGAAAGGATCCTCCTATGCGGTCCCCAGAGTAAGTGCAGCTGTAGCAGGGTACCTGCTAGAGAATCCAGGTGTAACGCAGGAAAAAGTACTGGACTATCTGAAAAATAAAGCTGTTGATGCCGGAGACAAGGGATATGACCTTCAGTTTGGGTGGGGGTATATCGAATGAAAATTGATAAGTAGTTAGAATAATGCGGAATGTAGATACAAAACAAAAGAATGCAGCTCATGTGTTGCATTCTTTTTGTTTTATAAAGCCTGCAAAAAAGAGCAATCATTTCTCATAGGTCTCTTTTCATAAATATAATGTGAAAATTTCATGGAATTTTGTACAAATTGTCCAAATAATAGTTGCGAAAAACTTTAAAACAATATATAATTGATTATAATCAAAAGTATATGCAAAATAATAATTACAAGGATGGATTGATGTAAAAATGCCAAAAGGATTACAACATAAAGGAATCGTCAGAAGAAACAAAATGATCTATGCAGCAGTAAAATTATTTCTGGAAAATGGATACGAGAAGACCACAACAGCCTCTATTGCAAAGGCTGCCGAGATGTCCCCCTCTTCCTTTTTTGCAGCATTTGATAATAAAGAAGCCTTGCTGCTTACCCTGGTCAAAACAATGTTTGGAAGCCAGTTTGATAAGGCGGAGAAATTATTAGGGGAAACCCCGGATCCGTTGCTTGTCTATGGAGTAGAAGTTTCGATACAGATGTACATAGCCGAATTGTCAGAACCGTTGAGGGAATTATATGTGGTAGGATATTCTCTTCCTACTACCTCAGAATATATTTATATGAGCACGGCGCAGAAGATTCAGCATATTTTTTCACAATATATAAAAGAAGCAGAATTGAAAGATTTTTATGAAATGGACATTGCCTCTGCCGGAATCACCAGAGGATTTATGGCAAAAAAATGCGACCTCTATTTTACCATGGAAAACAAATTAAGAAGATTACTGAAATGCTGCTTTACCTTATATAAAGTACCGGAAGCCAAACAAGAGGAAGTAATAGGTCAGATCTTAAAAATGGATCTGAAACCAATTGCAGAGAAAATCATAGAAGACACAGTAAGAAAAGCAGAAGAAGGATTTGAATCAGTTTTGGCAGAAAAGTAAATATTTTGAAAATTATATAAGTATAAAAGGACTGACAAAAACCTGTCAGAAGTAGCAGCGATCTGCACAGAAGATGGATTAACGGAAGGAAGATACTGTGAAACCTGCGGTGCAGTATTTGCAGCACAGAAAGCAGTGAAGGCAACAGGCCATAAAGAAGTAATAGACAAAGAAATAAATGCCACGTATTTTACCCTTTAAGGATCCTGAACCTGAGGAAATTAATGGTTTTAAGGACATTACAGAAGCTGTAAACTTTTTAGATATAATTATCCAATGTGACGGACAATCAATAAATAATAAAGAGCATTTCTGCTTCACTCATAGAACAATTGAACCACATGAGGAGCGAAGTATTGAATATAGCGATGGAAGAACCGAAATGGGATGCTTTAAGTGCGAGGCATGCGCCTGGAGAAGAACTATTCGGTATATTGCGCAGCTGCTCTTTCCATAATGATATAGTGAAAAACATCTTACAATGTGGAGGTTATTACATATTGTCTGGTAATCTATATAGATGAAAAATGAAGTTTGCCTTAATCAAAATGTAATCTTAAGAATGAGATTCCATTGAAAAGGAAAATAATTGGCAGGAGGATATCTTATGTTTCGCGAGATGAGAAGATTTAAGCAACAGGTTTCACAAGATGAATGTAAAAAAATATTAAAAGATGAAAAAAGAGCTGCTTTTTCTGTAATTGGTGATGAAGGGTATCCCTATACCATTCCAATTAATTTTTACTATGAAGAGGCTGATCATACGATTTATTTTCATGGAGCCAGAGAAGGACACAAGATGGATGCAATCCAGAAATGTAATAAAGTGTGTCTGACAACCTGGAACCAGGGTTTCAAAAAAGAAGGGCACTGGGAGTGGAATGCCACAAGTGTTGTTGTGTTTGGAAAAGCAGAACTTATCACAGATACCAAGATTATAGAAGACCGTCTTCGAAAACTGGCAGAAAAATATTACCCTACAGTAGAAGAAGTAGAAAAAGAAATGAATGGTTCTGCAAGAAGTCGTGTCCAGCTATTTGCAATCAGAATTGAGCATATGACAGGGAAGCTTGTAAATGAGAAATAATATGTAAGAGAGTTTGCTGACATAAAAAAGAAGGGAACACATTTATGATTATTCAGACCGGTATGCGGACGGATATCCCGGCGTTTTATTCGGAATGGCTGTGTAACCGGATAAAAGAGGGCTACGTGATGGTTCGGAATCCATATCAGCCGCAGCAGGTAACAAGATATACCTTTTCGCCTTCTGTGGTAGATCTGATTGCGTTCTGCTCGAAAAATCCGGCGCCTATGCTTTCACACATGGATTTACTGAAAACATATGGAATGTACTGGTTCGTTACCATTACCCCTTATGGAAAAGAAATAGAGCCTCTGGTTCCAGATGTAGAAGCGGTAATAGATACATTTCGGCAACTGGCTGAGATTACAGGACCGGATTCCATGGGATGGCGTTATGACCCTATATTCCTGAATGAGACTTATACGCCAGAGGTCCATATCCAAAAGTTTACACAGATCGCACTGGCCCTTGAGGGCTATACCCATACCTGCGTGATCAGTTTCATCGACCTGTACCAGAAAGTGAGAAGAAATTTTCCGGAAGCCCAAGCTGTACCAAAAGAAAAACGTCTGTCACTTGGGAAAACCATGATACAGATAGCCGCGGCACATGGAATGAAAGTATATCCCTGTGGAGAAGGAACAGAATTAGCCTGTTATGGGGCAGATTGCAATGGCTGTATGACACAGGAAACATACGAAAAAGCCCTCCATACCACGCTGGATATACCGAAAAAGCAGCCACTACGGAAAGAATGTGCCTGTTTTATGGGAAATGATATTGGAGCATATAATACCTGTCTTCATGGATGTAAATATTGTTATGCTAATTACGATACCAAAACGGTTCGTCAGAATTATGCTTTGCATGATCCGAAATCCCCGTTTTTGATTGGAAATTTAAAAGCGGATGATAAAATACATCAGGCGGATCAGAAAAGCTGGATCGACGGACAACTGGTTCTGAAATTTGATTGATAGAAGGAAAAGCTATATGGAAAAGCTTTTGAAAGAACACTGAGCATAAGGAGAGTCTGAAAATGGCAAAATTATATTTCCGCTACGGAGCAATGGGAAGCTCGAAATCAGCAAACATACTAATGGTCCGTTATAACTACGAAGAGCGCGGTCAGTATGCCGTTTTGTTAAAACCAAGAACAGACAGCCGGGATGGAGAACGCAAGATCCAGTCTCGTATGGGATTATCTGCTTCAGCAGAATACGTGGATGAATTTTTAAAAGAGATCTCTACGATCTGGAAAAAAGAAAATACAGAATACCGGTATCAGGGAAAGAAAGTGGATGCAGTTCTGGTGGATGAAGCGCAGTTCCTTTCGGAAGCGGAAATAGACACTTTGTCCGACCTTGTGGATTTTTATAATATTCCAGTGATCTGCTATGGACTGCGCACCGATTTCCGCAACCGCTTATTTCCTGGCTCCAGACGTCTGATGGAGATTGCAGATGTCATTGAGGAAGTACCGACTGTCTGTTGGTGTGGAAAACGTGCACAGTGTAATACCCGGTATGCAAATGGAGAAATTGTACGGGAGGGTGCGCAGATCATGCTTGGCTCCAATGAAAGCTATGTGGCGCTTTGCCGGAAGCACTACAAAGAAGGAAAATTATGGAAAGAAGCTGGAGCAGAAAATGAAACGAGCACCAGGAGGAACTGTAAAATTATGGAAAAGGAGTAAGATATAAGAGAAAGGGGACTCTTCTATGAGTAAGAAAAAGGCAGCTTTTATCTGTGTCCATAATTCATGCCGCAGCCAGATAGCAGAAGCATTTGGAAAGCATCTGGCATCTGATATATTTGAAAGCTATTCTGCCGGCACAGAGACAAAACCGCAGATCAATCAGGATGCAGTCCGGATTATGAAAACGTCATATGGAATAGATATGGAAGCAGATGGTCAGTACAGCAAACTGATTCGCGATATTCCAACTCCTGATATCGTGATTTCCATGGGATGCAATGTAGGGTGTCCGTTTATTGACAGGCCTTTTGACGATAACTGGGGACTGGAAGATCCAACGGGAAAAAACGATGAGGCGTTTAAATTAGTTATAGAAGAAATCAGGAAGAAAATCCTTGAATTAAAGAAGAATGCGTCTTGATAACTTGCAAAACGATATTTTGATAGGAACAGATAGATGAAGCATGCTTGATAATCTGGATACCAAGACGTCTGCCAATAATCATGGAAAGGTGTGGAATACCAGAAGAAATCATATCACATGGAGGCTGTATGTGGGTCTGCACATTACCAGATCGCTGCGTACTGGTCCAGAGTTTTGAACAAGCCTGCGATTAAAGCGTATCAGGCATCCAGACGTGGGATTGTTCTGACAGCAAATTATACTGCTACGCAAAAGGGGGTAAAGAAGTGCCTGTCCGGATCTGGTTGTTGTTCCGCCCAGAATGGAGCTTTATCTACAGTTTTCTTCCATGCTGCAGGAGATTTATGGAGAGTATACCGATCTGGTGGAGCCTTATGGATGTGATGAAGCGTGGCTGGATGTGACTGGAAGTACCGCCTTAAAAGGGGATGAAAAAAAGATTGCAGATGAGATTAGAAGCCGTGTAAAAAAGGAATTGGGGATCACAGTCAGTATCGGGATTTCGTGGAATAAGATTTTTGCTAAGCTTGGAAGCGATTATAAAAAACCAGATGCGATCACCCAATTTCATAAAGAAAATTACCAGAGTATCGTCTGGAATCTTCCTGCAGCTAACCTTTTGTATGTCGGAAGATCTACCAGAACGATGTTAAACCGTTATGGGATCAAAACCATTGGGAAAATTGCAACGTCAGATCCAGATTTCCTGGAACGACTGTTCGGGAAGATGGGACTGGTCTTATATTCCTTTGCAAATGGCTGGGATGATTCTCCTGTTGAACCAGAAGGCTATGCGGCTCCCATTAAGTCCATTGGTAACAGTACCACCACACCAAGAGACTTAGCAACTAACCTGAATCCGTGAAGTTCATTCTTTAAGAGAACCAATCTTCCAAAGGTAAGTTTGTTTCATGATGTGAGCATACTTCTGTGGCTTTTTCTGTATCAGCACCGGGAACAAAAGCAGTCACTGGGCAAAAAAGGGTACACGAAATAAGCCTGCTATAAAATTGCTTTGTTACTTATGAGTTTGTGACAGCATATTTCTGACAGATATCAGAAAATATATGTCGCCAGATGTTGCTTCTTCCGAGGCCGGTTATCAACTGGCGTGCATGCATGGTTATATGTCCTGCCATCATAATCAGGTTGCTGATAACTGTGCGTAAACGACGGCGTTTAACATCCCTCTTCTGACGGGGTGCCCGTCCTCCAATTGTGCCCTGACCGATCATACGGAGAATGTTATATGCGATCATCCCTAATTCGAGTATCAGTGCATTGGTCGCGAACTTTCCGGATGGAAGCCGCTCCAGATCCATGTCTGTTTTTACCTCACTATGAAACTGCTCACATTCCCCATGGGCATGATACAGACTGATGATTTCCTCATCCGGGTCACCAAGGTTTGTCCACCAGGCTTCAACTTCAATATCGGGAACAAGGTTGAACTGACCATACTTATCAATGGTTCGCTCTGTAATCTCGTATCCGGCACGGAGTGTATACTCTGTATTGAACTGCTTACTGGTAACGGTTTTCCAGTCACTGCCTATATAGACGGTTTTTCCGTCTCTGGGACTGGTTACATTCCGGCAATACTGCTTTGCCATTTCAAACCAGTCATCCGTGCTTTCTCGGCGAAGTTTTCGCTTGATAATGAAAAAGCTTCAAAGTAAGGTTTGCCCATGCAAAGCATTCCAAGGTAAGTGAGTACAATATCACCATTTTTAATCTGATGCTGAGACCGATTGGATGTCACGTCCATGCGATTGAGTTTTTTGATGAAATCGCTTTTCCCAAGGAGGGCGCCAACAACAGCCAGACCGCTGGCTGGGATAATACGTTCATTTGTAAACTCAACAATAATGTTCTTATTGGTGTTCAGTGTGATTCGGTGGTTGTTATTCATGGTAAAAGACTCCAATCCATAGATTTTGTTATGTCTATTTTACCACAGACTGCTTTCACCTGGTGGGTGAATAACAATATTGGAAAAAAATATTGCAAAAGCATGAAACTATAGGGTTTAAGGAGTATGTGAGGAAATCAACTTCACGGATTCAGGAAAAACCAATAAAGCAGACAATAGATAATATTCTCAGTAACGCAGCCAAAAGTAGAATGTCTCCATGACAGCAGAATATAATAAATTAATTCTAAAAATAAAGGGAGCTCTTTAATGAAGCAAAAACCCTTATTGATCAGCCTGTTAATTTCTCTGGGAACCGGAGTGATTGCAGGCTTTCTTACTTTTAAAAGTATGGAACAATACTAGAATGAGCCGCCTAATAATTGTGAAAATCAAAATTCAGTAATACGGAATATAGAAAATCAGGAAGTTAATCTTTTATCAAAAGAAGAACTTTGCAAACGGCAAAATCAAATCAGATGAATGTCTTTTTACACTATATTTTGACTATTCACGCAAAAATGTAGACAGAGAAACTAGATTTAAATAATATATATAATATAGATATAAAAACAGTTAAAAGAAGAAAGGAGAAAAAATAGAGAAAGCATGTTTGCTATCTTTTGTATTGCTGTTCAGTACTTTAAGTCAAAGTATTGTAGCAACAACCGTGTATGCAGGCAATATTCTTATGATGGAACAAGATTCAGAATTACCTGTAAAAGAAGATCAAGCAGATATTACGGATCAGGATCATCAAGAGAAAAATACTGATACAGAAAACACAAATTCAGATAAAGAACAGGGAACTGAAGAAAGCACGGATTCAGATAAAATAGTTACCGCATATGTATAAAATACAAGGGGGTTAAATCAATGAAATTTGATGTTAAAACACAGGGAAAGAAAATGGAGGTTGCTTTGGAAGGAAGAATGGACTCTGCAACAGCACCGGGATTTGAGAAGGAGATTTTCCAAAAGCTTGATGGAGTTACTGAGCTTGTTCTGGACTTTACCGATCTTGCGTATCTTTCCAGTGCCGGATTAAGAGTTCTTTTATCCTGTCAGAAGAAAATGAATGCAGCAAAGGGAAGTATGGTTGTAAAGCATGTCAATGAAATTATTATGGAAGTATTTGAAGCAACCGGATTTGACAGTATTTTGACAGTCGAACAATAAAAGACAGATGAAAATGGGGAAAAGAATATGACAATTGAAGAGAGAAAATTAACACCTGCCGGACAGGGGAATCTGCAACAGATCAAATTGGGAATACCGGTAGTGGAAGCATTGAATCGGATGGCAGAGGATCCCATGGGGGAAAATGAAAAGCTGCTTTTAAGGATTCTGGAACAAAATAAGGATACGGAATATGGAAGGAAATATGGCTTTGCGAATATTCATTCCATAGAAGAATACCAGAAGAAGGTTCCGGTCAGTGTATACGATGATTATGCAGGCTATATTTTAAGAATGAGTGAGGATGGGGAGGAGAATCTGATTACCTCCGGTAAGGTTGTACATTATAACAAGTCTTCAGGAACGGTTGGAAATCCCAAGCGTATACCGTTGACGGAAGAGGCTTTTCAGGTTTTTCAGAAGTATAATGGTCCCTACCGTATGGGTCTGGTCGCAAAAGAACTCGGAGAAGACTGGATCAACGGACGGAATATGTCCATTGCGGAATCCATTGCAGAGATCCAGCACGTGAAAAGCGGTGTTACTTATGGGGCTTTGTCAGTAAAAATGATCGGTGAATTCCGCCCTTACCTCGGAATGAGTTTTACATCTCCCGATGAAGCAATTTATCCGGAATCGGAAACCAACACCAGATATCTGCATGCACGTTTCGGACTGATGGACCAGGATCTTACGAATATGGCAGCGAACTTTCTTGGATTTTTACTGGAAGTATTGCGTTATATGGAACAGCATTGGGAGCTTCTGGTTAATGATATTGAACAGGGAACGATTGATCTGGGTATTAAAATGTCAGAGGAAGTCCGTTCCAGTCTCTTAAAGAAAATTCAGCCCATGCCGGAGAGAGCGCAGGAACTGAGGGGAATTTTCATGCAGGGGTTTGAGGAACCGATTGTACCGAAGCTGTGGCCTCATGCACAGTTCCTTACCGGTGTCGGTTCCGGTGGATTTAAGGTTTATGCTGATAAGATCAAAGAGAAATATATGGGAGAAAAAATAGCCCGTTATTTTACCGGAATTAATGCATCTGAAGGCATGATCAGTGTCCCGTACCGGTTAAATGATGAGAAGAGCGTGCCGGTTCCGGACAGTATGTTCTATGAATTTCTGCCGACAGACGCAGATGATGATTTCTCCAAAATAGTAACGATAGATCAGCTTGAGACAGGTAAAGAATATGAAGTGATTGTTACGAATCTTTCCGGTTTTTACCGGTATCGTATGCGTGATGCGGTAAAGATTGCAGGAAAATATAAGAATCTGCCGATTCTGGAATTCATCGGACGTATTGATCAGACAGTCAGTATTATGGGGGAGAAGACAACAGAAGTGGCACTCAGGACTGCCGCAGAGGATACAGCAAAGCAGCTTGGCTTTGACATGATTGATTTTACAGTATATCCGGATGTTGAACATGTTCCTCCACGTTATACTTATTTTATGGAAATCGAAAGCCTTCCGGAGGGGATGAAAGCAAAGGAAATCCGTTTTTTTCTGGAGAGGAATCTTGCTAAGGCCAATCCGTCCATGGGAGATAAGGTGGCAAAAGGAATCTGTGCGCCAACTAAGTTAAATATCTTAGAGCCGGAGACATATAGCTTATACCGTGATCTGATGATAATGAAGGGAATTGCGCCGGCACAGCTGAAGCCTGTGCACATTATCCGGAATGAACTGCAGCGGAAATTCTTTTTCAGTCAGACAGAATACGGGGTGGAGCTTGTAAAATAAATGGAAGGACTTTGTGAAAATAAAAGGAGAAGCCTATGAAAATTTTAGCTTTAGTAGCAAGCCAGGACAGTACTGTGGAAGATGTTAAGACAAATGGAAGAAGGCAGATGCAGGCACTGATAGGTAAAGATAAGGAAGTGCTTTTCTGCGAATATTCCACGATTGAAATTTGCAGGAACGGGGAACTTGCGATCACCTGTCTGGGCGAAAAAATGGAAAAGCCGGATTATTTCTGGCCACTACTTGGATCCACGGATGGATTTATTCTGGAGAATATGCTTCAGGATGCGGGAATTCCATCTATTTTAAATCTGCGTGAGCTTCAGGTCGCAAGAAGTAAGATTGCAACTTATCAGAGATTTGCACAGAATGGAATACGGGTGCCTGATACGATGGTGTTTTTCAAAGATTCTGATCCCGAAACACTGTCTGGTCGTTTTGGTTATCCATTTGTTGTGAAGCCGGACAGTGGATTTGGCGGGATTGGTGTAGAACTGATCCATAACGGCCAGGAGCTTAAGGATTACTTTGCAACTCTTTCCTATGGACAGGCTTATGTGGCACAGGAATATATTGCTACTTCCAAAGGAAGAGACATCCGTGTTGTTGTTCTCCATGGCAGATATTATTTTTCGATGGAGCGCCATGCATCGAATCCTGATGAATTCCGTTCGAATGTACATGTGGGTGGAACTACACAGGAGAAGACTCTTACCGAAGAAGAAAAGGTATTCTGTGAAAAGGTGGCGTCCATATTTGATCTTCCGATTATCGGACTGGATCTTATGATTGGTGATGGAGAGTATGTGCTGGCAGAGGTAAATGCATTTCCGGGTATGCCGGGGCGTAAGATGATGGATGCATATGCTTCCGTTATTGATGATTTTATGGAGGGACAGGCATGACCGGATTTTTGCGAAGAGTATTAAGCCCATACAGGGGACTTTTGATACTGGTCATTTTACTGCAGCTTGGTCAGTCCTTTTTAACCATGTATCTGCCAACAATCAATTCCAGAGTGATCGATTATGGTGTGGCGAATGCGGATGCTGCATATATCATGCATCAGGGAATTCTCATGCTGGGAATAGCTCTTATCCAGTTTCTGCTATCAACCTTGGCTGGTATTTTCGGAGCAAAGGTGGCACTGATGACCGGACGGGATTTGAGGGAGCAGGTTTATGAGAAGCTGATACATTTTTCACGCAGGATGATCGGAAGCATGGGAGCTCCTACGCTGATTACAAGGGCAACAAACGATGTACAGCAGGTAATCCAGTTTATTACGTTCTTATTTACCGCGATTATCGCAGCACCGATGATGTTTATCGGAGGTCTTGTGCTTGCCTTGTCCCAAAGCGTGAAGCTTTCGGTAGTATTGCTTGTGACGATACCTCTGCTGCTTGGGGTTTCTGTGGTATTTTTAAAGCTGATCCTTCCTTATTATAGAGAACAGCAGACGAAAATAGATGAGATGAATACCGTACTCAGGGATCAGATTTCCGGTATCCGTGTGGTAAAGGCCTTTACGAAGGAACAAGGCGAGAAGGAACGCTTTGAACGGATTAACGGAGATCTTTCAAGGATTAATACCAGCATCGGTAAGATTACAGGGCTGATGCAGCCAATCTTTACCCTGACAATGAGCTTTGCCAATATTTCGCTGATCTGGCTTGGCGGCCGTATGGCGGGGAACGGTCAGGTACAGATTGGACAGGTGATCGGCTTCGTAACCTACATATCCTTTATTCTGACAGCAACCCTGATGGCTTCCATGATTTTTATTATGCTGCCAAGAGCCGAGGTATCGGTTACACGTATTGAAGAGATTTTAAACAGTGAAAGTGAAATTCAGGACAGAGAGGATGCTTTTTTGCCAGAGCAGTTCCGGGGAGAAATATGTTTTGAACATGTGACGTATTCCTATGCACCGGATAATGAGCAGGTGGAGCCTGTATTGAAGGACATTTCCTTCTGCGCACAGCCGGGTAAAACGACGGCGATTATCGGATCTACCGGATGTGGTAAGACTACCTTGCTTGATATGATTCCACGTCTTGCAGATGTGACAGAGGGGACGGTCTTCGTAGATGGCATGGATGTCCGGAAGCTGTTAAGGCATGAGCTTGATCAGGCAATCGGCATGGTTCCGCAGAAGGCTTTCCTGTTTTCGGGGACGCTGGAGGACAATCTGCGGGATGGAAAACCGGATGCAACACAGGAAGAACTCTGGGAGGCTCTTTCGATTGCGCAGGCAAAGGAATTCGTGGAGAAAAACGAACGTGGTCTTAAGATGAAGATTTCCGAAGGGGGAACAAACTTTTCGGGCGGGCAGCGGCAGCGGCTTGCAATCGCAAGAGCAATTGTCCGCAGACCCTCCATCTATTTGTTTGATGATTCGTTCTCTGCACTGGATTACCGGACAGACCAGGAGCTGCGAAGAGCACTGAAGCCGGTTACACAGAATGCGGCTGTGATTATTGTTGCACAGAGAATCAGTACCATTAAGGATGCTGACCAGATCCTTGTGATGAATCAGGGACGTATTGAAGCGGTTGGAACACATGAAGAACTCATGCAAAGCAGCCGGACTTATCAGGAAATTGTGGCTTCCCAGCCCACAGATAAGGAGGTGGCATCATGAGTACAAAGCAGAAAAAGACCATACAAAAGGGGTCTTTCAAGCGGCTGTTAAAGCTCTTCTTCTTTAAAAATAAGATGCTGACCGCTCTTATGCTGTTCAGTATTATTATTTCAGCGGTTGCTACAGCGCTGGGACCGCAGTATCTGGGGTATGCAACGGATTCCATTGTACAGGATATGTCAAACCCGGTAAGCAGTAACATTCACTGGGACCGGTTTTTCTTCTGGGCAGGGATATCGAGTGTGATTTTTCTGATCCAGTTCGTATCGAAATGGCTGTCCGCATGGTTTTCCACACGGATCATCTCTGATACGGCGAAAGAATTGCGCAGTCAGGTAGAGACAAAGCTATGGTCGCTGCCATTAAATTATTTTGATACAAACAGTCACGGAGATATCATGAGCCGGACCACAAATGATATTGATAATGTGGTCACGACTCTGAATTCTTCCGGTGCAGATACGATTTACAGTATTTTCCAGCTGGTCGGGATGATTGTCATGATGACTGCAATTAACTGGAGGCTGGCATTGATCACTGTGATCATTATTCCGGTCTCGGGCTGGATTGTGACCCTGATTTCCAGGTTTGTGCGTAAGGAATATCAGAAGCAGTGGTATTATACCGGAATGATTAACAGTAATGTGGAAGAGAGTGTGAACGGACACAATATTGTGAAGCTTTATGGTCAGGAAGAGAAGTTCGTGGAAGCTTTCAGGAAGCAGAATCGTCTGCTGTATGAATCTTCCTTCAAAGCTATGGCCGTATCGAACCTGATTCAACCATTGTCCCGGTTCTTTACGAATCTGAATTATGTGATTGTGGCATTGGGAGGTGCTTTACGGGTAATATCCGGACAGATGACGGTCGGAGATGTGCAGGCATTTATTCAGTATACCAGACAGTTTCAGACACCCTTTTCCAAGCTGTCCCAGGCGTATTCTTCACTGCAGTCCGGAATAGCGTCTCTTGACCGGATCTATGAGCTGTTAGATAGTGAAGATCAGGCTGAAGAAAAACCGGAAGCCAGAGAGAGCTACCGGTTGCAGGGAAAGATCGATTTCCGGGATGTGAGCTTTTCTTATGTACCTGAGAGGAAGCTGATTGAACATATGAACCTTGTTGTAGAACCGGGCCAGATGGTCGCTATTGTTGGAGGAACTGGTGCCGGCAAGACAACACTTGTAAATCTGATTGAACGATTTTATGAAGTAAACATTGGAGAAATTATTTTTGATGACAAAGTAGAAATTCACGACCTTACAAGAGCATGCCTGCGGGAGAACATTGCAATGGTTCTGCAGGACACCTGGGTGTATAAAGGAACGATCGGAGACAATCTGAAATATGGTTTGAAACGGGAAATCACGGAAGAAGAATTCCGGAATGCATGCCGGGAGACCTTCGTGGATCAGTTTGTAAGTACACTGCCTGATGGTTATCAGACTGTAATTTCCAATGAAATGTCAAGCCTTTCTGCCGGAGAAAAGCAGTTGTTGACGATCTGCAGGGCATTTCTTGTGAAACCGAATATTCTCATTTTGGATGAGGCAACAAGTTCTGTAGATACCAGAACCGAAGCCATGATTGATCAGGCACTTGATAAGCTGCGGGAGGGACGGACAAGCTTTGTCATTGCCCACCGTCTGTCCACAATTCGCAATGCAGACGTAATCCTGGTTATGGAGAACGGGCATATCGTGGAGCAGGGCAGCCACAAAGAGCTATTAGCACAAAACGGAGCCTATGCCAGATTATATCAGGCACAGTTTGAATCATAGAAAATAGGCGGAGGAAGAGATTATGCGTATTGTATTTTATAGTGCGTCAACATCAGCACATTCCAATTCATCAACAAAAACAACCTACCAGCCGTTCCGGGCAGATACCTGGGATGAAATGGACCGGCTTTATCCGGACTGCGAATTTGTTGTAGCAGGACCCCTGAATGGTTCTTACATTTTTGACGTGGCAGATGGGGAAATCTGCAAAAAACCTGAGAAGGTGAAATACGTGCTTTTGGAGAGTGGAATGAGTGCGGAGGATACGGCAGAGCTGATTGCACAGCAGAGACCGGATATTGCTGTAGCAATTGCATCGGGAGCCGTTCCCTTTGACTGGGTACCGATCAAGACCGCTCTCATTGCTGAGGAATTACAGAAAAGAGGAATTGCAACCATTGCCAATAATACGCTGGTGTCAGTGGCAGCATTTGATAAGTGGCGTAGTAATATCATGTTCCGCAGCTTTGTCAAAGCGGCAAAGGGAATCTATATTCACCATGAGCTGTTTCTTGCGGAGAAGAAGAATCCGGGTGTCAGTGTAAATGTATATAAGGAATATGTTTTTTATCGGATTAAGGAAATAAACTTTCCGGTCATTGTGAAGGATACATTAGGTGCAGGGTCAATCGGAGTGGAAATCATGAACTCCTATGAGGAAGTAGAGAGCTTTCTTAATTCCGATCGGAACAATTCAGATATAATGGTGGAAGAACTGATTCAGGGAGAACAGTTCGGAACGGAAATTCATGGTGTAGAGGGACGTTACAGTGTCCTTCCGCCGATCGCCTTTTCTGTAACAAAAGAGGGCATTACAGATCCGTTAAGCTCTGTAAAATTTGGTCCGGTGACGGATCCTTCCTATCATTTTGAAAAGGTACAGGAAGAACTGCTTAATATGGCACAGAGTTTGAAATTTGAAGGAACGGTGCAGGTCGATCTGGTTTACCGGGCAGGAGAATGGTATATTATCGAAATTAATCCAAGATGGTCCGGAATGACAACAACAACGGCTGCCATGGAGGGAAGAAATCCACTATCTATTTTTGTGGACAGTATACTCGGAACTGACAAAAATTACAGTATGAAACGGAACCTGAAATATGCATTGAACTTTAAGATGAAAGCAAGGTCGCAGGAGGATCTGATCCGATTATATGGGAATCCGCATGTGGATTATATTATGCAGCTGGAAACCTCAGTGGCAGGTATGGAGAAGATCAACTATTGCGAGGTTGTTATCAGCACCGATCAGGAAAAAGAAGATATTATGAATATCCTGAATGAACTGGAAGAGGAATTCCCGGGGCTTGTTTCCGATGATGTGAAAGCAAATGCCGGAGAGCTTGTTGCAAAATATCAATGAGAATTCGGCGGTCGATAAAACCGCCGTTTTCTGCTGTTTGGAGAAATTAAAACCATTTTGCAGCGTATTGTTGTAATTGTTCCTGGACATTCCGGTAGCTGTATTTGCTGACCGGGATTATTTCCTGATTATTCAGTGTGATTTCAAAGCGTCTGATTGAACGGACAGCATACAGAGAAACAATGTAGCATCTGTGACATTGCACGAAGATATCTTTCGGCAGAGTTTCACGGACTGCAGAAAGGGATTTATATATCTTCGTGACAGTACCGTCCTGAAGGTGAATCTGCAGTTCTTTATTGATTATTTCAATATAGGTAATATCCCTGATATGAAAGGATACAGTTCTGGACGGAGTGTCGATTATAATGGATTTCGGGATCAGATGTCGGATTGCACGGGTTAGTGCTTCTGCAAGTTTTTGACGGCTGACCGGCTTGAGGATATAACCTACAGGTTCAGCAGAATATGCATCGAATACAAATTTCTCACTGCTGGAAATGAAGATAACGGGAATTTGGTTTTCAGTGTCACGGAGACATTCTGCAAAGCTGATCCCATTGTTTTCACCCAGCATAATATCAAGAATCAGAATGTCACAGCTTTTGGGAGTATTCTGCAATGTATTTTTTAATTCTGAAATAGAAGTATATTTTCGAATCTCGCAGGATTCTCCCATGGATGCTAAAATATCGATGATCATTTCTGATATCTGCGTTAAAAAAATCGGTTCATCATCACAGATGACAATATGGTACATAGTGAAAGCCTCCTATTATTCGTTATTTTCGTCAAGACAAAGCGTTGTTGTTACAGCAAAAAAGCCACCACGTACCTGTACGTTCAGTATACCATTGTATTTTTCGGCGATACCATTGATGATCTTAAGACCGTAACCGTGCCTGTCACTGTTCTTTTTACTGGATTTATATTTTCCATTCGTGATTCTCAAGTTATCCTCATTGCAGGAGTTTTCACATTTAATAAACAGAAAATTTCCCTTTGAATGGAGATTCAGTCGGATGACCCGCTGTCCTTCAGAAACCTTCTGACACCCTTCTACTGCATTTTCCAATATATTTGTCAACATCCGGCACAAATCAATGTCTTCCATGTTGAGTCTTCTGCCAATGATAATACTGTACTCCACTATGGCTTTATAACGGCTGGCACGTTCTGCGAATTCTGAAAGGATGGAATTGACCAGAGCATTGGCTGTGTAGGTGACAAAAGGAAGCTGTTCGGCTTCTTCAGTAAATTTCTGTATATACTGTCTGGCACCTGCATAGTCCTCCTGTTTAAGATAGGAGGACAGGGCATTCATATGATGCCGGATCTCATGGTGTATTTCCAGGATATGTTCATTGTTTTCTGCCTGATTCCGGTAGTTTTCCAGCATGCGCTCGGAAATCCGCTGTTCTTCCTGTTTGCTGCGGATGTATCCCATGACACTGAAGAATACGGCATACACCACGAAAGCAAATACTGCAAACAGTACAAACATAACATGGACAACTATATTATTGGAAAGATTTATTATGCTTGAGAACTGTGCAATGCTGGCAATCAGAATAAACAAAGCAGGGAGGGAGCAGAGAATCTTCCAGATACGTGATTCCAGATCTGCATTGATCATAGTACGGATTCGCTCCATCAGCATGAGAAATGGTTTCGCAAGAACCAGATTTATGATAAGTGTGAGAGCCAGTGCAAAGGGCGGATACATAAAATAATCGGATGGAAACCGGAAAGTACGGTGCAAAAAGGTAACGGTGCTTGTAACAAAGAATCCGTAGCTCATTACAACAAAAAATACAAATAGTTTTTCTGCTATTTTTGCCTGGATGATAAAACAATACAACACTCCGAACAGTAGCAGGGCAATATAAAAAATAACATTCCAGATCAGCTCTTTGTAATCACCGCCGATGTTGAACTGTGCGATAAGAGAAAACGGAATGACCATTACAATAAAAATGGACAGTGCCATAAGCATTGTCTTTTTTGTGCTTAGGCGGAAACGATCCCGGAATGGATACAAACAGAAAAATGCATAAGGAAAAATCTGAAGAGAAAATCCGCAGAAATAACGCAATGCTATCATAAAACCCTCCTGTCATAAAGATAGATAATGGCCAGGTTACCTATTAAAAATAAGTATACCATTGGCAGAGGGCAAAATCAAATCATATGAAGGTCTTTTCACACCATATTTTGACTATTCACGCAAAAATATAGACAAGGAAGTCAAATTCAAATAACATAAATAATATAGATGCAGAAAACTGTCAAAATGAGGAGAGCTTTTGATACGGTATATATGCCCGAAAGTTTGCTTTTACTGGCATCGTAAAGGAAAAAATATAAGAAAAGGAGACTAAAAAATGAAGAAAAGAATGATTATTGTGACGGCACTGATTATGGGAACTCTGGGAGCAGAATGTGTGAGTGTCCAGGCATCGGATACGTTACCTGAACTGACAAAAGACAATGCACTGGAACAGATGATGAAAGCAGGAGAAACAGACAGTCTTGTAAGCAATCATAAAAGCTATGAAGCTACCTGTGAATATATACTGCAGAATACAAAGGTATATGACTATGAAGATTCTGAAGTGATGTATGTAGATATGTATGGTACTACCCAGATGCTCTATAAAGATGGCGAATTAAAATACGGAAAAGAAGGAGATGAGTATCTCTCCTGTCTGTATATTGATGAAGCAGATGGAAATGCAGATGATCTTATAAGCTTTTACACAGATGAAACCATAGAGGAAGAAGTGACGGATCTGAAGGAAGATGGTGATACGATCATTATACAGACAAAGGTACCTGAAGAACTTACGCAGAGCACATTGAATTCTCAGGGAGATGGAGAATCCTACACAGAGGGAGACTGGATTTCTATGGAATATGTGGTTGCTTCGGATGATTACAGACCACTGAAACATACTCAGATTCTGAATCATAGGGACGGCACTTCGGAAGAAGCTTCGAAGATGGAATTCTCCTACGGCGTGGACAGGCCTGAGGATGTAGCAGATCTCTGTGAAAAGTACGAAGAAGCAGAAAAAGCAGAAGGTGATGTACGTAATGTGACAGTTACTGCAGCTCCTGGTACAGAGCAGGAAAAGGATTATACAATCACGGTTCCAGCAGATAATCATGTATGGATCATGCTTCATGACGATAATTCTTATTACATTATGTATACAGATAAGGAGTGTAAAGAACTGTACGAGCCAGAGGAAGATGTGAAAGAAGACACACATCTCTATGCAGAGATTGAGTCTTATGAAGAGGCGGAGGATGAAGTATGAGGAGTTTGAGCGTATTTATCAGGAATATTATCTGAAAATTTTGACATTTATACATAAAAGAGTTCCTGATCTGTATGAAGCGGAAGAACTGACTGGAGATGTATTTCTGTCTTTTTACAGAAATATGGACAGTTATGATGAAGAAAAAGGTAGTATAGCTACCTGGTTGTATGCAATCACAGCAAACCGCCTGAAAAACTATTATAGGGATAAAAAGACTCATTATTCTCTGGAAATCCTGAAGCAGCAGACAATTCCCCGGGAAAAAATGCCGGAAGAGATTGTGGCAAAGATTATGAGAGAAGAGACATTAAGAAAAAGTCTGGAGCAGCTTTCTGACAGAGAACGGGAAATTCTTCTGGGAAGATTTTATTATCAGAAAAGTTCCACAGAGCTTGGCAGGCAGATGAATTTATCACCGGGAAATGTAAGGATGATACAGAAACGTGCTCTGGAGAAGTTGCGAATGATTATGGAAAAACAGGGGGAATAGGCGTTCAGGCTACAGAGACTCTGCCTGAACTGACTGGGGATAATGCATTGTAATAGATTATGAAAGCCGGATGACATATTTCAGATATGAGATATTTGCATATGGGTAGTTTGAAGAGGAGGGAATTGTATATGTGGACAAGGAGAGAATTGAAAGAGTGTGCCAAACAGCTTTTAAAGATAAATTATTGGAAAGCAGTTCTGGCAGGAGTTATATTATCCCTGATTGGAGGTTCAGGAGTGGTCTCGGTAGTAGAAAGGTCTTCTTCCGGAAGTTTTGATGAAGTGATAGGCGCAGTAGAAACTGATGATTTTGGCCTTGTTTTAGGAATTGCACTTGGAATTGTGGCAGTTGCGTTGCTTGTTAACTTTATTATGACGATTTTGATTTGGAATCCTCTGGAGGTGGGATGTAAAAAGCTGTTTATTCAATGTGAATACGGAACAGCGGAGACGAGATGTATCTGGTCGGTGATCAACAGGAGAGATGGAAAGAATGTTGGCTGGATTATGTTTTTGCGGACATTGTTTGTAAGCTTATGGAGTCTTTTGTTTATAATTCCGGGAATTATAAAACAGTATGAGTATATGATGATTCCGTTTTTGTTGGCAGAGAATCCACAGATGAATCGAAAAGAAGCTTTTGAAAAGAGCCGTCAGATGATGAAGGGAAATAAGTGGGCTGCATTTGTATTAGATCTGTCTTTTATAGGATGGAGCCTTCTGGGGATTATAACATTCGGGTTGGTTAATATATTCTTTGCCGGACCATATCAGTATTTAACACAGTCACAGCTTTATTTTCGCCTGAAAGAACAGCAGAAAGAGGAAAGCTATGGATATTGAGTATTTATTGTACCTGCAACAATTTCGCGAAACGGTTGGCAGTATTCTGACACCGCTTATGAATGCAGTAACAAAGCTGTCCGCAGGATTTTTACCTATTGCAATGATGTGTATGATTTACTGGGCATTTGACCGGAAGGCGGGACGAAAAATCCTGGCAGGACTTGGGGGCGGTCTGTTTATCAACGGATTTTTAAAGCTTACTTTCTGTGTCTATCGCCCATGGATACGGGATACACGGATTTTACCCTATGGTGATTCTAAAACAGCAGCTACCGGATATTCATTTCCAAGTGGGCATACAACGCGGGCAACGGCTATGTTCGGTGGAAGTGGACTTTGGTTCATGGAAAAAAAGCACAGTGTCGTTGCAGGTCTGTTGTTTGTGCTGGTATTCCTGACTATGTTTTCACGAAATTATCTGGGAGTACATACTCCGCAGGATGTTCTGGTGGGATTTATATCAACAGCAGTTATGATGTATCTGACCGGGTGGTTGGAATTGTGGAGTGAAAAAGAAAAAAAAAGAGACCTCATGATTCTTGTGGCAGGGCTTTTGATCTGTATTGCTGCTGTGCTGTACTATGAATACAAACCATATCCACTTGATTATCTGCCGGATGGATCACTTCTGGTTGATCCTGCTAAAATGCGGGGAGATGCATATGAAGGAGTCGGATTTATTGCATCCTTTGTCATCTGCAGGATACTGGAAAAAAGACAATTAGATTTTGACAGAATTTCGCAAAAGCTAAGGTTGTTTATCAGTATTTTTGCATTAATTCCTTTGTACTGGTGGATAAATACAGGGTGCCCATATATAATAGAAGAAATAAGCCGAAGCCTTGGCAAGTTCCTCAGATTTGGGCTTGGAATCATATATATCATGGTGCTGGTGCCAGGAACGGTGGTACTGGCAGGAACTCTGACTAATCGTGGAAGTGATAAGGTGACCAGAGAAAAACAGGGGCAGCCCTAAGGCTGCCCGGAAGGATTGATATAGTTATTTACGAATAGGACTTCAACGCTTTTTGAATTTCCTCCATATTCATGCCTCGTTTTAACATATTGTTTATCCTCATCTGCTCCCTATATCTGGGATCATCCATAGTAGGACGGCCAAAACCACCGGCAACATTTTCTAATTCTTCTTCAGATAATTCGTTTGTAATGTTCTGTTTGATTTCGCTCATAATAGTTCTCCTTTCCTGTAAGAATTCGAATGCTTCCTATCTGTTTATAAACATCAGAAGAGGATTTGTCACATTATATGAAGAAAAAATTATTTTTATCTAGAGATCTTTGATGCAAAGCGTCAGAGACCAGATACAATAAACAAATGATAAAAATACAGCATCAGTCAGATGATATGATAAACAAATTGCATACTGGAGGATGGAAAAGTGGATAAACAGAGTATATTTAGAAGGGAAAGTCTTGATCGTGTTGAAAACAGAACACAATTTCGAAAGGAGAACAGTTATGTTGAAAAGTAGAGGCGGACGAGAAGAAAATGAGAAACTTCTTCTTTCAGTAAAAGAAACTTGCGGACTTACCGGATTGTCTGAAAGGACAGTGCGAACTTTAATGGCAGAAAATGATTTTACCGTTCGGATTGGGCGAAGAACCCTTGTTCATAAGAAAAAATTTGAGAAATGGCTGGAAAAACAGGAGACTTGAATATTTTTCTGGAACGTGTTAATATTCTGATGTACTTGTGATCTGGTCGGGAAAGGATGAAAACCAGATATTATGAGGTGTTTTATATTATTTTAAACACTGGGATGCGTATTGGAGAACTGGCAGCTCTTATGTGGGAAGACATTGATTTTCATGCACACCGAATCCGCATTTACAAAACACTTAATAAAACTACGATATTTTATGATGATAGTAAGAGAAGAATAAGATGAATACAAATGAAACAAAAAATGAAAATACCGTGCAGAAACCGTGCAGTAACACTTCCAAAAGCGGCGCAAATGTAGATAAATCAAGGGGTTCTGGCAAAAGAATGAACATGTCGCCCATGATGCAGGAATACTGCAAAACAAAAGAAGAATACAAAGACTGCATCTTATTTTATCGTCTCGGGGATTTCTACGAGATGTTTTTTGATGATGCACTTCTGGTATCCAAGGAGCTGGAACTGACGCTCACCGGTAAAGACTGCGGTCTGGAAGAACGTGCTCCTATGTGTGGAATTCCCTTTCATGCAGCTGATACCTATATTAACCGTCTTATTGAACGGGGACATAAAGTTGCAATCTGCGAACAGGTAGAGGATCCGAAAAAAGCAAAAGGACTTGTAAAGCGTGCTGTTATCCGTGTGGTTACTCCCGGAACTACTTTAGATGCAACTTCTTTGGATGAGTCAAAGAACAATTATCTGATGTCAATTGTCTCCATAGCAGACCGCTTTGGTTGTGCAATAGCGGATATTACCACAGGTGACTGTTTCCTTACAGAAGTACCAAATAGCCAGAAACTGGTTGATGAGATCAACAAATTCAGTCCGGCTGAAATCATATGTAATGATTCCTTTTTTATGAGTGGGGTTGACACAGACGATTTGAAAGAACGTCTTGGAATTTGTATTTTTTCCCTGGATGCCTGGTATTTCGATGATGATACCTGCAGAAAAGAATTAAGGGAACATTTTCACGTAACCAATCTGGAAGGCCTTGGAATCAGCGATTATGACAGTGGAATCATAGCTGCCGGAGCGCTGTTTTTGTATCTTAAGGAAACGCAGAAGACTGCACTTTCTCAGATGACTACCATCCGTCCTTATACGGCAGAGCGTTATATGCTGATTGACAGCTCCAGCCGACGAAATCTGGAGTTGGTGGAGACCCTCCGTGAAAAGCAGAAAAGAGGTTCTCTTCTCTGGGTACTGGATAAGACTAAAACAGCCATGGGTGCCCGTACTCTTCGCTCCTTTGTGGAACAGCCACTGATCGATGCAGAAGAGATCAATCGCAGACTGGAAGCTCTTGAAGAGCTGAATGAGAAACCGATGCTCCGCGATGAGATCCGGGAATATCTCAATCCAGTGTATGACCTGGAGCGTCTGGTCAGCCGCATCAGCTTTAAGTCTGCAAATCCAAGAGATATGGTAGCATTTGCGTCCTCTCTGGAAATGATTCCTTATATTAAACAGGTTCTCAAGGACTTTCAGGCACCGATTCTGAAAGAAATCTACGAGGACATGGACAGTCTTGAAGATATTACAGATCTGATCAAGCACGCCATTGTAGATGAACCGCCCCTTGCCCAGAAGGATGGAGGCATTATTCGTGAAGGCTTTAACGAAGATGTGGATAAATTCCGCAGTGCCCGCACAGATGGAAAAAAATGGCTTACAGAGCTGGAAACAAAGGAACGTGAGCGTACCGGAATCAAATCCCTGAAGATCAAATATAACCGTGTATTCGGCTATGCCCTTGAGGTAACCAATACGTTTAAAGAACTGGTGCCGGAGAACTACATCCGTAAACAGACTCTTGCAAATGCAGAACGTTATATTACCGAGGAGTTGAAAAACCTTGAAAATATGATCCTTGGCGCTGAAGATAAACTTTATGCCCTGGAATACGAGCTGTTTTCCAATGTCCGTGATAAAGTTGGCCAGGAAGTGATAAGAATCCAGCGTACAGCCAAGGCAATTGCAGGTCTGGATGTGTTTGCATCCCTGGCGCTTGTTGCTGAGCGCAATCATTATGTACGTCCGAAGGTAAATGAAGGCGGAATTATAGATATCAAAGGTGGTCGTCATCCGGTTGTAGAGCAGATGATCGATAATGATATGTTCATTGCCAACGATACATACCTTGACAATACTAAAAAAAGAGTTTCCATTATTACAGGTCCAAATATGGCAGGTAAATCCACATACATGCGCCAGACTGCGTTGATCGTACTTATGGCACAGATTGGAAGCTTTGTTCCGGCAGATAAGGCTGTAATTGGAATTGTGGACAGAATCTTTACTCGTGTAGGTGCATCAGATGACCTTGCCAGCGGACAGAGTACTTTCATGGTGGAAATGACTGAGGTGGCCAATATCCTTCGAAATGCCACTGCCAAGAGCCTTCTGATCCTGGATGAGATTGGCCGTGGAACCAGTACCTTTGATGGTCTTGCCATTGCCTGGGCAGTGATTGAACATATCAGTAATACAAAGCTTTGTGGAGCCAAGACATTATTTGCCACACATTATCATGAACTGACTGAACTGGAAGGAAAACTATCTGGCGTTACCAACTACTGCATTGCAGTTAAGGAAAAAGGTGACGATATTGTTTTTCTCCGCAAGATTGTAAAAGGCGGCGCAGATAAGAGTTATGGAATTCAGGTCGCCAAGCTGGCAGGTGTTCCGGATTCTGTTATTAACCGTGCAAAAGAGCTGGTTGAGGAATTAAGCGATGCAGACATTACTGCTGCTGTAAAAGATCTGGCTTCACCGAAGAAGAAGCCGAAGGTAGAAATGGATATGGCGCAGATGTCATTATTTGACACTGTACAAGACAATGACATTATTGAAGAATTAAAAGGCATTGACATTGGAAATCTGACTCCCATGGAAGCCTTAAATACGTTATACAATCTTCAGAATAAGATAAAGAACAGATGGTAACTGACAGCTGACTTTCATATATGGTGCTGTCACCGGCAGGCGACATGTCCGTATTGTGAACCGAAGCGGTCAACCTGCTTTTATATGGAGAGAAAAACTTGAGAAAAATAGCAGTTTTAGATAAACATACCATTGATAAAATTGCAGCAGGTGAGGTGGTAGAGCGCCCTTCTTCTGTTGTAAAGGAGCTTGTAGAAAATTCCATTGATGCTGGTGCTACTGCTGTAACAGTAGAGATTACAGATGGAGGAAAGAAGCTGATCCGTATTACAGACAACGGAGGGGGAATCGAGGCTGCTCAGGTACCTACGGCATTCTTAAGTCATGCTACCAGCAAAATTGAAAAAGTAGAAGATCTGGAAAACATAGCCTCACTGGGATTTCGTGGTGAGGCTTTATCCAGTATTGCCGCAGTTTCCCAGGTGGAGCTGATCACAAAAACTCCTTCTGCTATCAGCGGCGTGCGTTACGTGATCGAAGGCGGCGTAGAACAAAGCCTTGAGGAAATGGGAGCTCCAGATGGAACTACTTTCCTGGTTCGGAATCTCTTTTACAACACACCGGCCCGGAGCAAGTTCCTGAAATCTGATTCTTCAGAAGCAAATTATATTGGAACTATGATGGAACAGCTTGCTCTTTCCCATCCGGAGATTTCTTTTAAATATATTCAGAACAAACAGGTGAAACTGCATACTTCCGGCAATTATAATGTGAAGGATGTTATTTATAATGTATATGGCCGGGATATGGCGAAAGCACTTCTGGAAGTCTCCTACGAAAATGATTTTATGAAAATTGAGGGATACGCCGGCAAACCGGAGGTTTCCAGAGGAAACCGAAGCTTTGAGAACTACTATGTAAATGGCAGATTTGTGAAAAACAATATTATTACGAAGGCCATTGAGGATGCATATAAGGGCTTTGTCATGCAGCATAAATTTCCTTTTGTGTCATTGCAGATCCAGATGACAGGAAATGATCTGGATGTAAATGTTCATCCCCGGAAACTGGAGGTTCGTTTTGCAAGAGGGGCGGAGGTGTATGATGCCATTTACGAGGCTGTTCACAATGCGCTTCTTCACAGAGAACTGATACCGGTTGTTCCAGTGGGAAAAGAGGAGCGGGAATCAAAGGTGGCAGCAGTAAGCCGCGGAGCAGTTCCGGAGCCATTTGAGAAAAGTCGCAGGACGGAACTTCATTGTGAAGGTGCTGCTGAAAAAGCTGGTCGAAGCAGCGCAGGGAATAATGAAAGCTGCTATTCACAGGCTGCTGAAAAAACAGTTCTAACTGGAAAAACAGCTCTAACTGAAAAAACAGCTCCAACTGGAAAAATAAATTCATCTGGAAGCCTTGTAAACAGCTCTGGCTGTCAGGCCAGCAGTGTGCTTCGTGAGCAGGCAATTTATCAGGTGAAGCCATTTAGCAAGGAAGAGGAAGCTCTTTTTGCAGGAACTTTAAAAGAGGCTGCGGAGGCAGATAAAAGAGCGGATGAAAAAGCAGAAGAAAAAGCAGAAGAAAAAGCGGATAAAAGTGCAGATGAAAAAGCGGCAGAAGATAACATATCGGTTGAGAGAATGAATGAAGCCGATAATCAGGCAGAGACTGCTGTATCCGTAAACTATGAGATACCAGATAAATCTGAGCCTGGACAGAGTGATCCAGGTACAGAATATCCATCCGTTGGGGGAAAGCAGCTTGAGCTTTTTCAGGAGAAACTTCTGGCACCAGAATCCCGAAACCGCCATAAGCTGATTGGCCAGTTGTTTGACACCTACTGGCTGGTGGAATTTGAAAACCAGTTTTACATTATCGACCAGCATGCAGCTCACGAAAAGGTAAATTATGAGCGCTTTGTAAAACGTTTTAAAGAACAGTCCATTGAATCGCAATATCTGAATCCTCCGCTTGTGGTGACCTTGAACATGGATGAACAGGCGAAATTAAAAGCCAACGAAGAATATTTCAGGAAATACGGTTTTGAGATTGAACCCTTTGGTGGAAGGGAATACTGTATCAGTGCAGTTCCGACAAATTTGTACGGATTCCATGAAGAAGAACTCTTTCTGGAAATGCTTGACAATCTGGGAGGAGAAGGTGCAAAGGATGCTTTTGACCTTTTCACAGCAAGACTTGCCACAATGGCATGCAAATCTGCTGTCAAAGGAAATCATCAGATGTCTGCTCTGGAGGCAGATAAGCTGATCGACGAGCTTCTTACTCTGGACAATCCATATAATTGTCCTCATGGCCGTCCCACTATCATTGCGATGACAAAGACAGAAATTGAAAAGAAATTTAAGCGAATTGTATAAACAGGAGAGATTATGAAAAAACCTCTTATTGTCCTTACCGGTCCTACTGCAGTTGGAAAAACCAGGCTGTCTATTTCTCTGGCAAAAGCCATTGGCGGCGAGATCATATCTGCAGATTCCATGCAGGTTTATAAATATATGGATATTGGCTCTGCGAAGATCATGCCAGAAGAAATGCAGGGAGTTCCCCATTACCTGGTGGATGAGCTGACGCCAGAGGATGAATTTCACATTGTGCGTTTTCAACAGATGGCAAAGGATGCCATGGAAAAGATTTACACCAGGGGACATATTCCCATTCTGGTGGGGGGAACCGGCTTTTATATTCAGGCGGTGACCAGAGATATTGATTTTACCCAGGCTGAGCAGGACGATGGATACCGGGCCGATCTGGAGGCGATTGTCCAGGAAAAAGGTCCTGCATATCTTCATCAGATGCTGGCAGAGGTGGATCCCAAAAGCGCCGAAGTGATCCACGAAAACAACACGAAGCGTGTAATCCGCGCACTGGAATTTTATCATCAGAACCATAGCCCTATTTCCGCACACAATGAGGAGCAGCAGGAACGAACCAGCCCCTATAATCTGGCATACTTTGTGCTGAATGCACCACGGGAGCTTTTATATAAACGCATTGATAAGCGGGTGGATGAAATGATGACCAGCGGTCTTGTGGCAGAAGTCCAGAAGCTGAAGGACATGGGCTATCACAGAGGTATGGTTTCCATGCAGGGTCTTGGATATAAAGAAATCCTGGCCTATCTGGATGGAGAAATGCCGCTGGAAGAGGCTGTGCGGATCTTGAAGCGCGACACCCGGCACTTTGCCAAACGCCAGCTCACCTGGTTCCGCAGAGAGCCGGAAACAGTGTGGGTGAATAAAGATGAGTTCGGGTATAACGAGGATAAAATGCTGGAGTATATGCTGAATGTTTGCCATGAAAAAGGAATAACTGGAGAGTAGTTATTTCAATAATCAGATTTTCCCCAGGGGAATCGCCCGCCTTTGAAAATAACAAAAAATGGAGGAATACCGTCAGACAGACGGAAAGAATTATTATGAAAGAATTATACGAGCAGCTGGGAATTTCTTCCCAGGTTTACGATTTTTGCCATGAAATAGAGGAATCCTTAAAGGAGCGTTTTGAAAAGTTTGACAAAACAGCAGAATATAACCAGATGAAGGTGCTTCTGGCTATGCAGAAAAACCGTGTCAGCGAGGAGTGTTTCGGTTCTTCTTCCGGTTACGGCTACAACGATTACGGTCGTGATACTCTGGAAAAAGTTTATGCGGATACATTCCACACAGAAGCATGTCTGGTGCGTCCGCAGATTGCGTGTGGAACGCATGCCCTGGCCATTGCTCTTTTTGGAAACCTGCGTCCAGGCGACGAAATGCTGGCACCAGCCGGAAAGCCATATGATACTCTTGAAGAGGTGATCGGTATCCGTCCATCCAAGGGCTCCCTGGCAGAATACGGAGTAACTTATCGTCAAGTGGATCTTCTTGAGGATGGAACTTTCGATTATGAAAATATCCGCAAAGCAATCAATGAGAAAACAAAACTGGTTGAGATTCAGCGTTCCAAAGGCTATATGACACGCCCCTCTTTCTCAGTAAAGCAGATTGGCGAGCTGATCGCATTTGTAAAGAGCATTAAGCCTGATGTGATCTGTATGGTAGACAATTGCTACGGCGAATTTGTTGACACGATTGAGCCCAGTGATGTTGGTGCAGATATGGTGGTTGGTTCTTTGATCAAAAACCCGGGCGGCGGACTTGCTCCAATTGGCGGTTACATTGCGGGAACCAAAGAGTGCGTGGAAAATGCTTCTTACCGTATGACCTGTCCGGGACTTGGTGCTGAGGTGGGAGCTTCACTTGGCGTAAACCGTTCCTTCTATCAGGGATTTTTCCTTGCACCGATGGTGACAAAGGGTGCGTTAAAGGGCGCTGTTTTTGCAGCCAATATTTATGAAAAGCTTGGATTTGACGTGGTTCCAAATTCCACAGAGCCAAGGCAGGATATTATTCAGGCAGTGACTTTAAAAAGTCCGGAGCGTCTGATCGCATTCTGTAAGGGGATTCAGGCTGCTGCCCCGGTTGACAGTTATGTTGATCCGGAGCCATGGGATATGCCAGGTTATGATAGTCAGGTCATTATGGCGGCTGGCGCATTTGTACAGGGCTCTTCTATTGAGCTTTCCGCAGATGGACCTGTGAAAGAGCCATATGCCGTATATTTCCAGGGAGGACTTACCTGGGAGCATGCAAAACTAGGTGTTATGATGTCCTTGCAGAAACTTGTGGAGCAGGATTTGGTAAAATTACAGTGAAATCATGAAAAACATGAATTTTCGTGCAACGCCAGGCGTGTAACAGGGAGGCGCTGAACCGTTACCATAAGTTCTTTAAAACAGATGTAAAAAACGGGAGTTTATATGGAGAAAAAACGTGTTATCGTTACAGGCGGCGGGGCGTCCGGGTTGATGGCTGCCATTGCAGCTGCAGAAAACGGGGCCGCTGTAACCATATTGGAACAAAATGAAAAACCAGGCAAAAAGATCTGCGCTACAGGAAACGGCAAATGTAATTTTACCAATATCCAGGTGCCGTCTGATGCATATCGAAGCGAAAATCCAGGCTTTGAACAGGCAGTTCTGAACCAGTTTTCGGTAGAAGACACGGTGAAATTTTTTACCCGGCTTGGAATTTATCCTGTAAATAAAAACGGCGGCTATCTCTATCCTCACAGCGGACAGGCAGCAAGCGTTGCCGAGGTATTGTGTATGGAAGCACGGAATCTTGGGGTAAAGATCAAGACCAACCAAAAAGTACAACGTGTTTTTAAGGAACAGGATATCTGGAAGGTTCAGGTAGAAGGCTGGATATACGAGGGTGAGGCTGTTATTCTTGCCAATGGTTCCAAAGCTTCTGCAATTTCCGGTTCCGATGGCAGCGGTTATGAGCTTGCCGCAGCACTGGGGCACAGGCTTATAGAGCCTCTCCCAGCTTTAACTGCCCTGAAATGCAGGAATACAGGCTTTTCCGGCTGGGCAGGTGTTCGAACAGAAGGCAGAATTACGCTGCTTGTGGATGGGGAAAAAGTCACAGAGGAAACAGGAGAACTACAGCTTACTGATTATGGCGTATCTGGAATTCCGGTGTTTCAGGTCAGCCGATACGGAATCCGTGCACTGAAACAGGGAAAAAATGTGACTCTGATTTTAAATTTTCTGCCAGAATTTTCCCGGGAACAGTTAAAAGCTTTTCTGAAAATACGAAAGGAAAACTGCCCCTATAAAGGAAAAAAAGACTTTTTGACCGGACTTTTCCCGGATAAGCTTGCAAAAGTGCTTTTGTCAGCAAATGATCTGGAAGAAGCAATCAGCAGCTATCCGCTTAAAGTGACTGGTTATCAGTCTTTTGAACAGGCACAGGTGTGCTCAGGCGGCGTTGATACTACGCAGGTTAACGCCCGGACCTTGGAATCCACACGAAATTCAGGCCTATATTTCGCAGGAGAACTATTGGACATTGATGGGAAATGTGGCGGTTACAATCTGCAGTGGGCCTGGTCCAGCGGTTATGTTGCAGGAGTGAATGCCAGCAAAATGTCAGAGCGTGTTTGAAAAAGGAGAATAACATGATTCGAATTACCCAGCTGAAACTTTCAATCAATCATACCCCGGAAGAGTTAAGCCAAAAGATCCGTAAGGAGCTTCGTCTGAAAAATGAAGGCTTCACTTACGAAATAGTGAAGCAGTCACTGGATTGCCGGCATAAAGAGGATAAGAAATTTGTTTATACAGTAGACGTGTCTTTGCAGGATATAAATCAGGAAAACAAGATCTTACGAAAGGTTCATGATAATAACATTATGTCAACCAAGAAAAAGGAATACATATTTCCATCTCCTGGTGAAGAGGAACTGAAATATCCGCCAGTCATTGTAGGAAGCGGACCTGCCGGAATTTTTTGTGCCTGGTATCTGGCAAGGGCAGGTTATCGGCCTCTGGTTCTGGAACGGGGAGAGGAAGCGCATATCCGTCAGAAGACTGTCGAGAATTTCTGGAAAAATGGCATACTGGATCCGGATTCCAATGTGCAGTTTGGTGAAGGTGGGGCTGGTACTTTTTCCGACGGAAAACTAAATACTCTGGTAAAGGACCCTTCAGGAAGAAATCATGAAGTACTGAAGCGTTTCGTGCAGGCGGGTGCACCGTCAGAAATTATCTATCAGCAGAAACCACATCTTGGTACAGACGTGCTGGTTGGTGTGGTGGAGACTCTTCGCCATGAAATTGAGGAAATGGGCGGGGAATTCCAGTTCCGTTCCAAAGTGACAGATCTTTTTTTTGAAAACAGTCAGTTAAAAGAAATTGAGATAAATGGGGAAAAAAGGATTCCTGCCCAGGTATGTGTGCTGGCAGTTGGACACAGCGCAAGAGATTCTTTTTCCATGTTTGAGAAAAAAGGAATCTATATGGAACCAAAATCTTTTGCAGTAGGTGTACGTATGGAACATCCACAGTCCATGATCAATCTGGCTCTTTATGGGGAAGAGGAAAACGAGAAACTTGGAGCAGCTGCTTATAAAGTCACTCACACATGTGAAAATGGCCGTGGTGTTTATTCCTTTTGCATGTGTCCGGGAGGTTATGTGGTGAACGCTTCTTCGGAACCGGAGATGCTTGCTGTAAATGGTATGAGCTATCAGGCCAGGGACAGCCGCAATGCAAACAGTGCGCTGATCGTATCGGTGACTCCGGCTGATTTTCCAGAAGAGGGTCCACTGGGCGGTGTAGCATTCCAGCGCAGTCTGGAACGCGCAGCGTGGAAAGCTGGAAATGGTAAGGTTCCGGTACAGTTGTTTGAAGATTATCAGAATCATAAGCCAAGTACAAGACTTAAAGATGTAGAACCTTGTATTAAGGGTGACTGTGTTCCAGGTGATGTGCGCAGTATTTTTCCAAAAGAGATCGGTGATTCCATAGAAGAGGGTGTTCTTGCCTTTGGAAAAAAAATCAAAGGCTTTGACCGTCCTGATGCAGTGTTGTCCGGCGTGGAAAGCAGAACATCATCTCCGGTGCGTATTGTCCGTGATAAGGATTCCCTGGAAGCAAACTATGAGGGGATTTACCCATGTGGGGAAGGCGCTGGATATGCAGGCGGGATTACTTCTGCTGCTATGGATGGCATAAAAGTAGCGGAAGCTGTTTCTAAAAAGTTTAGAAATTTTTAGGAGAGAGTGTACATCTCTCCTTTTTTATGCTAAAATGAGTCTGCATTGTGAAACACAATGCGGGGAAAACTGTCTTTGTGTCTCGGGGAATAAGAAGAATCTGCTTATTATGGCATGAAGAACAGTCCCATTACTGTTCATTGGCAAAGCTGCGCGAAGTATGCTTTGGGTATGGTGTGAGCAGTATCCTGTCAGTCCTGGAGAACTGCAGGTGAAAGATATGAATGAAATGAAACAGACCATCAGAGAACTGCCGGAGTCGTCACGTCCTTATGAGAAATGTCTGCAGTGGGGACCATCCGTGCTCAGCGACAGCGAGCTTCTGGCAGTGATCCTGAGAAGCGGTGTACAAGGCTGCAATTCTCTTGTACTCGCCAATCAAATCTTAAGTCTTACGAAAGATACCTCCTATCCGGGACTTCTGGGACTTTTACATATGTCCATTCCGGATCTGATGAAGGTGAACGGAATCGGGAAAGTCAAGGCCGTCCAGCTGAAATGTATCGGGGAGCTTTCCAAGCGGATGGCGTCTGCTGTTGCCAGACCAAGACTTTCTTTTAACGAACCCATCACGATAGCAAAATACTATATGGAACGTCTCCGGCACGAAGAGCAGGAAGTATTGATCGTTATGCTGCTGGATGGAAAAAACCATTTTCTTGGTGAGCAGATGCTTTCCCGGGGAACCGTGAATTCAACTCTGATCACTCCAAGGGAGGTTTTTATGGAAGCATTGAAGTTTCACGCTGTAAGTGTGATCCTGGTTCATAACCATCCAAGCGGAGATCCTACGCCCAGTGAATGTGATAAGAAAATTACAGAGCGTATTTACCGGTCTGGGGAGATTCTTGGGGTGAAGCTTCTGGATCACGTTGTGATCGGTGACCAGAGATACATTAGCTTTAAAGAACAGGGAATGATGCCGGAGGAATGATCCGCCGGAAGTGCTGACGCCGTCTGTAAACCAGTGGCGGGTATTTGTTTTTGCAGGGCATAGTAAGGATGAAGGGACAGATATATGCTGTTTGAAAAAACATATGGAATAGACCTTGGAAGCAGTTCCGTCAAGGTCTATTCCATGATTCGAAATAAAAGCTACATTGAGAAGAACATGATTGCGGCCAAGGGCCGCAAAATCATAGCCGTGGGCAACGAAGCGTATGAAATGTTTGAGAAAGCACCCTCTGATATTTCCGTAAGTTCGCCGATGGCTTTTGGTATGATAGCCAATCTGGAACTGCAGGAAATTGTACTTTACAGTATGATGAAAAAAATTGATAAAATTCTGGGAATAGGCTCTGTCATGTACTTTGCAGTTCCTCTGGACATGACTGCTATTGAAAAAAGAGCTTATTATCAGGTGGCGAATGGACATTGGCTGCGGAAGAACAGGGTTTACATGGTAGAGGCTCCTATTGCAGATGCCATAGCTATGGGTGTGGATCTGGAGAACAATGCAGGAAGCATGATCGTAAATATTGGTGCCCAGAGTACGAATTTTTCCATTATTACGGGAGGCCGTATTATCATAAACAAGAAGATTCCAATTGGCGGACGTCAGATGAATGAGGCCGTGTGCAGCGAAGTACGCAAGCGTTATAATCTTCAGATCGGTACCCGTACCGGGAAGCGGCTGAAGCTGGTAATGGGACGGCTTGCAGACCAGCATAAGCAGGCACGTAAGGTTGTAGGAATTGACAGTGTTTCCGGTCTTCCAAGGGAAGAGGTTATTTCTGCCTATGTAGTCAATGCGGGAATCATGAACTGTGTCAATGAGATCGGTGCCCAGATGAAGGTTTTTCTGGAACGTATCCCGCCGCAGATATCCTACCACATTGCGAAAGAAGGCATTTTCCTTACCGGAGGGAGCACCAGAATCCCTCATATAGATACATATCTGGCAAGTTACACAGGCTATTCTTTTAACCTGTCAGATCTTTACGAAACTTCAGCTGTAAAAGGTCTGGAGAAGATCATCCACGACAGAGAACTTCGTAAATGGGCTCAGCCCATCACACAAAGAAAATTATAGTAACTGTGAAGGTACTGAACAGTTATAAATCATAAATTTTTAGGGGTGCCATTTTATGAAAAACCTTAAGAAAAAATTTCGATTTCGCATAAATCTGAAAAGTAAACATTTGCTGGCGATTATGACACTTTTCTGTCTGAGCTGTATTGTGGCTACATTTGCTTCAGGTATTTCCACAGCTCCTTTGCAGGAAACAGCGGGAATTGTCATAGTCCCTTTTGAAAAAAGCATTGAAAAGATCGGCAGTATGGTCCGTTCTATTAGGGACAGTTTCAAGGACAAACAGGATCTGCTTTTTGAAAATGAAGAGCTGAAGGCAGAACTGGACAGTCTGACTACACAGAATAACAAACTGATCCAGGATCAGGGGGAATATCAGAGACTGAAAGAACTTTACAATCTGGATCAGACCTATGAGGACTATCCGAAGGTGGCTGCGACTATCATTTCCAAAGATCCTGGAAACTGGTACGATACCTTTATGATCAACAAAGGTTCTGATGATGGGATAAGGGTCGATAATAATGTGATCGCAGGCAAGGGGCTTGTTGGAATTGTCACAGAAGTTGGTTCCTCCTGGGCTACTGTCCGCTCCATTATTGATGACAGCAGCAGCGTAAGTGCAATGACTGTAAGCACTTCTGATAACTGTATTGTAAACGGAGACCTGGAACTGATTGATGAAGGAAAGCTTCGCTTTGAGCAGCTTTATGATCAGGAGAACAAGGTGACTGTCGGGGAACGTATTGTTACTTCCAATATCAGTGAGAAATTTGTAGAAGGATTGTTTATCGGATATGTAAGCGAAGTGCAGGTAGACAGCAATAATCTGACTAAGACAGGAACCATTGTAACACCTGTGGATTTCCTTCATTTGAAAGATGTATTTGTTATTACTGTGAATAAGCAGGATCTGGTAGACGGAACTGCGCAGGTGGAAGGCAATTCTGACAGCGGCAGTTCTGACAGTACTTCTGGCGACAGCAGTCAGGAGAGTAGCGGCAGTACTGACAGCAGTGCGGCAGACGGACAGGAGGGCGCAGATGAAGGGTAAGATTGTCTATTTTCTTACGATCGTAATATGTTTTCTTCTGCAGTGTACGGTTATGGATCTGATTTCTATTGGCTCTGTAACTCCTAATCTGATGCTGGTTTTCTGTGTATCCATGGGGCTTATGCGCGGGCGCAAAAGCGGCCTTTGGGCAGGATTTTTTTCAGGGCTTTTTGTGGATCTGTTCTTTGGATCAGTATTTGGATTTTATGCTTTGATCTATATGTATATTGGTTATTTAAGTGGATATGCGCACAGGATTTATTACGATGATGATGTGAAGGTTCCTATGTTTCTGACTGCAGTTGCAGATCTTTTATATAATCTGTCTGTTTATGGGCTGCAGTTCCTTTTAAGAGGCAGACTGGGACTTGGGACTTATCTGTACAGGATCATTATCCCGGAAATGTTTTACACGGTATTTATTACCTTGATTGTATACCGGATTTTCCGTTACATAAACTATCACTACATGAACATAACCAGGAAAGAAAGTGAGTCAATTTGGGTACTAAAATAAAACGAATTTTCAAGAAAATCAGTTTAAAACGAACAACAGTCCTGATCTTGGTATTTGTGATAATGTCAGTTGTTCTGGTGCGTAGATTATTTGATCTGCAGATTATTCAGGGAGAGGATTACATCAGCAAATTCCAGGCCAGGACAACCAAAGAGCGTGTGCTCAAGAGCACCCGCGGAAATATTCTGGACAGAAACGGAGATATTCTTGCATCTAATGTGCTATCCTATTCTCTGACGCTGGAAGATAATGGAACTTACACTTCTACAAGGGAGAAGAATCTTACATTAAATGGTGTAGCCTATCAGGTACTTCAGATCCTTCACAGCAACGGAGATGATATTACCCATTCCTTCCATATTGTGGTAGATAAGAATGGAGAGTATGCTTTTGATGTTGTTGAGGGCTTTACCCTGAATCGCTTCCGTGCCGATATTTATGGACAGGCATTGATCGATGATCTGAAAGATGAACAGAAGACGGCGACTGCGGATCAGATGATGGAGTTTCTCACTGGTTCCGAGAAATTTTCTATTGTTCTTAGCGGTGATCGTGCTTATACAGAGGACGAGCTGATCTCCCATGGTCTGCCTCTTACTTTGACCAAGCAGGAAATGCTTGATATTGCAACTATCCGCTACGAACTGAATACCAACAGTTTTAAGAAATACATGCAGGTTACCATTGCTACCAATGTCAGTGAAAAGTCGGTAGCTGCGATCATGGAGAATAAGACCGGACTGCAGGGAATTGATGTGGTTGAGGATTCCATCCGCCAGTATATTGATGATGAAAGCATGGCACCAATCCTTGGCTATACTGGTAAGGCTTCCTCCGAGGAGCTGACAGAGCTTCGGAAACAGAATCCGGATTATTCCAATGATGCGATCGTAGGTAAAGCAGGAATTGAGCAGTATATGGAACTTACCCTTCAGGGAACAGACGGTAAGGAGACGGTTTCTGTTGATAACCTTGGAAAGGTTCTAAAAATTGACGAGGACACCAAAGTAGAGCCGGTTGCAGGAGATGATGTGCAGCTTACTATTGAAACTGACTGGCAATCGGCAATCTATCAGATCCTCAAACAGCGTGTGGCTGGTGTTCTTCTGACGAAAATTGATGCGGCAAAGACTTTTGATTACACGTATGTCACAGATGCCAGTCAGATCCGTATTCCTATTTATGATGTATACAATGCCCTGATTTCCAACAGTGTGATTGATATCACCAAATTCAGCAATGAGGATGCCTCTGACATAGAAAAAAATTTATATGCCAAATTTCAACAAAAGCAGCAGAGAGTTTTTGATACAATAAGCACGAAGCTGAATGGCTCAAACCCGCCAGCCTATAAGGATGAAGATGAAGAAACACAGGAATATCTGTCTTACATCTGTAATGACCTTCTTAGAGACACGCTTGGAATTATTTCCAAAGATGCCATCGATACATCAGATGCTACTTACAAGGCCTGGACAACAGATGAAACCATCAGCCTGAAGGATTACCTGACTTATGCCACAAGCCAGGGCTGGATCGACATCAGCAGCTTTTCACCGGAAGGAGAGTATCTGGATTCTGAGGAAATTTATCAGGCACTGACAGCATATATTATCGATTATCTCAGTACAGATACTGGATTTTCCAAGCTCCTTTACAAATATATGCTGCAGGAAGATACAATTTCCGGACAGGAAATCTGCCTGGTGCTTTATGAGCAGGGAGTTCTTGACAAAAATGATGATGATTATGAGAATCTGGCTTCCGGAGCAATGGGAGCTTATGATTTTATGATCAACAAGATATACACTCTGGAGATAGAGCCTGCACAGCTGGCATTAATGCCATGCTCAGCGTCCGCTGTGGTTGTAGATGTAAAGACTGGAGATGTAGTTGCACTTGTTTCCTATCCCGGATATGACAATAATCGTCTGACCAATGATATGGATACAGATTATTATGCAAAGCTGGCACTTGACCAGTCCAGTCCGTTCTTCAATAAAGCGACCCAGCAAACCACTGCGCCAGGTTCCACACTGAAGCTTCTTTCAACAATTGCAGGAATGGAAGAAGGAATTATTGACGAAGGTACATATATTGAATGTACCGGAACTTTTGACTATGTAGATCCGCCTATTAATTGCTGGTATAAGAATGGTCATGGAAGTCTGGATATCCGTACTGCAATCGAGCAGTCCTGTAACTATTTCTTTAACATGATCGGTTTTCAGCTGGGAAAAGTAGGGGATAATGAGTTCTCCGAAGTGCAGAGTCTGAATAAGCTTCAGGAATATGCTTCTTTGATCGGTCTGGACCGGAAGACTGGAATCGAGCTTTCAGAGGCAACTCCGAAGGTTTCCGATGCCAAAGCAGTTCCATCTTATATGGGACAGGGAAATAACCTGTTTACCACATCAGAACTGGCTCGTTATGCTACTGTTATGGCTACTTCCGGGAATGTATTTAAACTGACCCTTCTGGACAAAGTAATGGACCCGAAGGGAGATGTGATCCAGGAGTATGAGCCGGAAATTGAGGATGTGGTAAATATTTCTTCAAATATCTGGGATGTGATCCATGATGGTATGCGTCGTGTGATCCAGACTCATTCCCAGTTTGACGGTCTTGGAGTAGAAGTGGCAGGTAAAACCGGTACAGCAGAGCTGGATCTTCGCCATCCAAACCATGGTCTGTTTGTCGGTTATGCGCCGGCTTCTGATCCGGAGTATGCAGTGGCAATCCGTATTGCCAATGGTTATAGCTCCGGTAATGCATGTCTGATTGCTAATGATATTTTTAAATATATGTACAATCTTGCAGATAAAGATTCTATTCTCACAGGTATTGCTTCTACAGATACCAGTGATACATCGAATGACTAAAAACGATTTTGCTGCTGTTCATAGTCTGATCAGCAGTACTGGATATGCCTGCCGGGAGTGTTCCGGCAGGCATATCCATAAGAGAAATACCAGGATTTTGGAACATTTTGTTTAGGAGGAATCAGAAGAAATGGGTGAAGTCATTGTCATTACATCCGGAAAAGGCGGTGTAGGAAAAACCACTACAGTTGCCAATATAGGAACTGGTCTGGCTATGATGGGAAAGAAAACCGTGGTTGTGGATACGGATATTGGTCTTCGTAATCTGGATGTTGTGCTTGGGTTGGAGAACCGGATCGTGTATAATCTGGTAGATGTGGTGAATGGAAGCTGCCGTCTGAAACAGGCTCTGATCAAGGACAAGCGCCATCCGGAGCTCTATCTGCTGCCATCTGCGCAAACCAAGGATAAAACTGCCGTATCACCGGAACAGATGATCAAACTGACGGATGATCTGCGAGAAGAGTTTGATTATATATTGCTGGATTGTCCGGCTGGAATTGAGCAGGGATTTAAGAATGCCATTGCAGGTGCGGATAAAGCTCTTGTAGTGACGACACCGGAGGTATCTGCAATTCGCGATGCGGATCGTATCATTGGTCTTTTGGAAGCAAATGATCTGCGGGATATCCATCTGATCATCAACCGTCTTCGTCCTGACATGATCGCCAGGGGAGATATGATGTCTGTGGATGATGTAACAGAGATTCTGGCTGTAGATCTGATTGGAACTCTTTTAGATGACGAGCAGATTGTAATAGCAACCAATCAGGGTGAGCCTCTTTCTGGTAAAAATTCTCAGGCGGAGGAGGAATACCAAAATATTTGCAAACGGCTTATGGGAGAGGAAGTTCCCTTTGCAGAACTCAGACAGAAGAAAGGTATGTTTTCAAGACTGTTTAAAAGACATTGATATTCAGGTAATAATTAGTTACGCAAAATAGCATGTTGGTTGCTTGTAATAATGTTATGTCAACTAATACTCTGGAATGGAGGGATTTTGCATGAAGACCTTTTTTAATGAAAGAAGGCGTTCAGCAGGATATGCTCGCGACAGGATGAAACTTCTTCTTATCTCAGAACGCATAGAATGCTCTCCGCAGATGATGAAAATGTTAAAAAGTGACCTGGTACATACAGTAAAGAAGTATGTGACCATAGAGGAAACTAAAGTGAAAATACAGATATCACAGGAACCGCCTGTTTTAATGGCGTATATTCCTGTGTTGACGAAAAAGGACAGATAAATTTATGATTAAACAGTATAAGCTACGTTTTTACAATTTTAAACTAGTGATCCTTCTGACTGCGATCAGTCTGTTTGGAGTGCAGCTGGTAGCAAGTGCGTCGCCAGATCTTCGAAACAAACAGCTTTTGGGCGTTGTGATGGGGCTTGTGTTGCTGGTGATCTTATCGTTAATGGATTATTCCTGGATATTGAATTTCCAGTGGATCATGTATGGGTTTAATCTGCTTATGCTTATTGGTGTACGATTGTTCGGAAGTGAGGCAGGAGGTGCGTCCAGATGGCTGGATATCGGTGGTTTCCGTTTTCAGCCTACCGAGCTTTCCAAGGTTATTATTATTCTGTTTTTTGCCAAGTTTTTTATGGATCATGAAGATGATATCAATACTTTCAGAGTGTTGGCAGAATCAGTGCTCCTTCTGGCTGTTCCATTGGCTCTTATTTATGCACAGCCGGATATGAAAAATACCATTACGGTAACCATTATTTTCTGTATTCTGCTGTATATAGCAGGACTGAGTTACAAGATCATCGGAGGTGCGATTCTGATCGCGGTTCCCCTTTTGATCATATTTTTGTCCATTGTTGTGCAGCCGGATCAGACCCTGATCAAGGATTATCAGAGAACGCGTATTATGTCTTTCCTTTACCCGGAAAACGAGGAATATCAGGAGGATATTGAACAGCAGAATAACTCGAAGACGGCTATTGCCTCCGGAGAACTGGTTGGGAAAAAGCTTACCGGGGATGACCAGGTTTCTTCTGTAAATGCCGGAAACTTTGTTGCAGAGAACCAGACCGACTTTATCTTCGCGGTTGCCGGAGAAGAGTATGGATTTATAGGATGTACAACTTTAGTTGTATTATTGCTGCTGATTTCAGTTGAATGTATCAGGATGAGCCTCAGGGCCAAGGATCTGGCCGGGAAGATTATCTGCTGCGGAATTGGCAGTGTTGTAGCTATACAGAGTTTTTTAAATATCTGCGTTGCTACTGGACTGGCACCTAATACTGGTACGCCTCTTCCTTTTGTAAGTTATGGTCTGACTTCCCTAGTCAGCTTGTTTATCGGTATGGGGCTTGTGATGAATGTAGGTCTGCAGAGCAGTACTTATAATAAAGAACTTAAGAGAAAAGAAATTGATAAGAAAGAGGAATATTTATGACAGCCGCAAAAAAGAAGAACTCAAGACGTAAACAGGCAAGATTTCGAAGTTCCAGAAGAAAGAGAATCAGAAATACTGTTCTTTTGCTGTTGCTTTTGGTTGTACTTGGCGGTACTGGGATCGGTGCAATTTATGTTCTCCGAAATGGAACTGTTTTTGATAAGCTGGAGGAGGCATATGTAGCTTCCAGAGAGTTTTCTGGTGGAATTACAGACTTAGACAGCCTGAGAGCTGATGGTTTTGCTAAGAATCTGTGTGTGGTCGTATCAGATGTTCCTATGGATGGTGTTTCCCTTGGGGAAAACCAGAAAGGACTTCTTCTGGATCTGGATGACAGAAAGGTGCTTTATTCCAAACAGGCACTTCAAAAGGTATACCCAGCAAGTATCACCAAGATCATGACAGCTATGCTGGCACTGAAATATGGAAATATGAATGATGTAGTAACCATTACACAGGAGAATCTGAATCTGGAGGAGGGTTCACAGGTTTGCGGCTTTTGGGCAGGTGACCAGGTGACTATGGATCAGCTTCTTCATTGTCTGCTGGTTTATTCAGGTAATGACGCAGCAGCGGCTATTGCAGAGCATGTGGGTGGTTCTACAGATGGGTTTGTGGAGATGATGAACAGTTATGCCAGGGAGCTTGGCTGTACCGGAACCCATTTTACCAATCCTCATGGACTGCAGGACGAAAACCATTATACCACTCCCTATGATATCTATCTGATGCTAAAGGAAGCTTTGAATTATCCGGAGTTTACTCAGATCACACAGTCCGGATCTTATACCGTAGAATATACTCATGCGGACGGAAGCAGTGCAAGTACCACATTACTTGCCACAGACCATTATCTCACAGGAGAAGCTACCCCTCCTAAGAATGTGACTATTCTGGGTGGAAAGACCGGTACTACGGACAATGCAGGCAACTGTCTGGCGTTGCTGAGCCAGAATGCTTATGGAAAGCCGTACATTTCCATTGTAATGGGTGCCTCCACAAAAGACGAGCTGTATGAGCAGATGTCGTCCCTTTTGCAGAATATAAACTAGTCAGTCGGTTTATGAATCGTAGCCACAATTGAGAAAAATAGACAGAAATATTAAAAAAACTCTTGAAAATTTAGAAAAATTATACTATAATATGAAACATATTAAACAAGGTTTTGGTAAAAATTTAATATCATATTGTCTAAGGAGGAAAACATCATGGTTGAACTGATCGTAGGAAAGAAAGGCAAAGGCAAAACAAAAGTGCTCTTAGACAGAGTAAACGGTGCGGTGAAAGAAGCCAACGGAAGCATTGTTTACCTTGACAAGAGTACCAAACATATGTATGAGCTTAACAATAAGGTACGTCTTATCGACGTCTCCTCTTATCCATTGAAGAATGCAGATGAATTCGTAGGTTTCATCTGTGGTATTATTTCTCAGGATCATGATCTTGAGCAGATTTATCTGGACAGTTTCCTCAAGGTTTCCAAGTTGGAAGACGCTGATGTTACAGATACACTTGATCAGCTGGACAAGATCGGTGAGAAATATGGAATTTCAATAGTTGTAAGTATTTCGCTTGACAAAGAAGAGATTCCGGAAGCATTACAGGATAAGATTGCAGTAGCATTATAATCTCGGATAATATGATATTGCAGCTATAAACTCAGTAAAACCAAATTAGAGGTACATAAGGACATGACTCGACTGTGGGTCATGTCCTTTTTTGAGCTGCGCCTTAGAGCGTGTTTGAAAAATCATTCCTACAATCTGCACGCTCCACTTTGAGGGAGATTTTGCAGAAAGTTTTGAATTGATTTACAATAATAATATTATGTGAATTAAATGCGGTGATTACAACAATTGTACGTGTGAAGCAGATGTTAATCTTCACGCAGCTTTACAGCAGTGGCTGCCTGACGCCGTCTGGAATCGTCTAAGGCTGCATAATGCTTCTTGGTAGTATTCACGTCCTTATGGCCTAAAACGTCCGCTACAAGGTAAATATCGCCTGTTTCCTGGTAGAGGGCGGTGCCGTAGGTACTGCGGAGTTTATGAGGGGTGATTTTCTTGGTGGTGGTAACCTGGCGGGCATATTTTTTGACCAGGTTTTCAACGGCCTGGACACCAATTCGTTTGCGCTGGGTAGAGTAGAAGAGAGCGTGTTCGTGGCCTTCTACAGGAATAATGTTCTTGCGTACTTCCAGGTAGTTTTTCAGAGCTTTTTCTACTTCAGGACCGAAATATACAACCATTTCATTTCCACCTTTTCGAGTAACCTTGATTCCATTGTTTTTGAAATCTACGTCTTCTATGTCAAGACCTACACATTCAGAAACACGAACACCTGTTCCGAGCAGAAGAGTAACGAGAGCGAGGTCACGGTCTTTGTTTTTTTCATAATATACCTTTTTCTGACCGGTAAGGTCGTCCCCGCCGTGCTCAATATAATCCAGCAGCAAGGCAACTTCATCAGCTTCCAAGCGAATGATACTTTTCTGATGAATCTTTGGAACGTCCACAAGGACGGTAGGATTTGTGTGAATCATTTCACGTTTAAAATAATATGCATAAAAACTTCGCAATGAGGACATTTTTCGCTTCAGACCACGTTCGCCATTGGTTTCCGTTTTATCCCCGGCCTGGTAAACTTTCAGATATTCTTCATATTCTTCAAGATCAACAGCTGTGATCTGATCCAGGACATCCACTGTAAAGGCATCTATAGACCAGTCCCTGAAGGCTGGATTTTGTTCCAGAAGAAACTGGAAGAAAATGCGGATGTCATATGCATAGGAAATTCTGGTTTTAGTTGTGGTACGAGGTTCAATGGCACGAAAGAAATCCTTGCAAAATGGCGGCAAGGTTTTTAGAACATCACGAAGCCGCAAGGTATTTTCGACGTCAGTCTGTTCGTGGTAGGTGACTTTTTTATCCATGAAAGATTCTCCTTTAGAAGTAATAATGATACCAATCTATATGAAAAACTCGGGTTTGTCGTATAGATCTAGATGAGTGGTATAACGCCGAATCAGCCACTTCTTCTGGCTGTTTTCGGCGTTTTTCAAGGTTTCATTAAATGTTAAAATATAATTGGTTTCATTAAATGTTAAAATATAATTGATGGTTCGACTGCATTCATTATGCAGTCACAGACGATTCTGAACATCTGGCGCACCGGCTTCAATATAGCCTTGGCCGGTTTCGTTACAATTGCTGTTAATTTTACATGATCGATTCGTCCAGCATCACTGTAAACGGTCCATCGTTTTCCAGTGAAATTTTCATATCAGCGCCAAAAATACCATGCTGAACAACTGGAACAACTTTTGCAGCCTCCTTTAGCATGTATTCATAAAGTTCATTTGCCTGTTCTGGCGCACCGGCTTCAATAAAGCTTGGCCGGTTTCCTTTTTTGCAGTTGGCATATAATGTGAATTGCGAAACCATCAAAAGCTCCCCATTTACATCTGCCAGGGAAAGGTTTGTTTTGCCATTTTCATCTTCAAAAATTCGAAGTCCTAGCATTTTTTTCATATATTTGTCTGCAACTTCCCTGGTATCATTCTGACCTATGCCGACCAGTACAAGAAAGCCCTTCCCAATATTTCCGATAACTTCACCATCTACTTTTACGCTTGCATGATTTACACGTTGTATTAAAAGCCGCATGTTAATTTCCGTCCTTTTTACTGTTTTGATTCTGTCTGTACTCTTCTATCAATTGTCTGACTTTTTGATAAATTATCACAGAATATTTTTTTATAAGGGTCCAGATTGTAGTCAGAATTTTCTGGATCGTTTTTAACAAAGTAAGGGTAAATTTCAACATTGCAGTGCGTCTGGGCGTCTCCCTTTTCTTCGGCTCTTCTTCCGGGAAAAGAACGGGTTCATGTGTTTCCGGATCCAGACAGTCAATGTTGGTGTATTTTTGCTCCTCATTTGGAACCTGCTTATAAATCAGGCTGATATGGACTAGTCTGCCAAGTGCTGCGTAAAGTACTGCAAAAACAGGAACGCCAATAATCATACCTGGGATTCCAAAGATTCCACCGCCAATAAGGATGGCGACAATGACCAGAAAACTGGAAAGTCCTGTGGAATCACCAAGAATCTTCGGTCCAAGAATATTGCCGTCAAATTGCTGGAGAACAAGAATAAAAATTGCAAAATAAATAGCCTGCAGCGGATCCACCAACAAGATGAGAAAAATACTTGGGATTGCTCCGAGGTAAGGTCCAAAAAATGGAATTACGTTGGTTACACCAATGATCACACTGATCAAAAGTATATATGGCATATTCAAAAAGTTCATACCAATATAGCACAATACGCCAATGATGGCAGAATCCAAAATCTTACCACTGAAAAATCCGATAAAGGTTTTATTGGTAAAACGCATGGAATGGATGATAAAATTCGCATGCTGGGTATTAAAAATTGCGTAGGTGAGCATTTTTGCCTTGGCAATGAATCCCTCTTTATCTGCCATCAGGTACAGGGAAACGATAGCTCCGATGAGGAAATTCTTCAGAAAATTAATTAATTCAAACACACCCGCGGAAATATTTTTTAGCATTTCCTGCATCTGCGGAAGGATATTCGTGGTCAGGTAGTCCTGAGCTGTGGTGATGGACTGATTCAAAGTGTCCAGTGCATCACTGTTCAGATTCCATTTCTCAATGAAAGATTGCAGCCATTTCTGAATAACCTTCACATAGGCTGGAAAACTGTAGATCAGACCCATAATACTTCGGATCAGTTCCGGCAGAATCATCATAATAAGGGCATAAATAAGAGCAAGGAAGAGAAACATACATAAAATTACGCATGCCCACCGAATTGCCTTGCGCCCCTTCTTTCCTACTGATACTTCTTTCCTGGCAAGAAGCGGATAAATAATTTTTTTCTCCAGGAAATTTAATACAGGGGTCAGTAAAAAGGCGATCACGACACCATAAACAATAGGTGTGAGAATCCCCAGAAATGTCTGGATTCCTGTAATCAGTGTCTTCATATGGAAAACACCATAATAAAAGAGCATACTGGCTGCGATTACAAGGAAAGAAGTTACTCCCCAGCGAACATGTTGATTGTCCCAGCGTAATTTCATATTCTAATATCGTCCTCCTGAAACATGAATGCAAAATATGTGTTACTGCCTGCTGTTTGTACAGTAACCAATAAGTGTCTGCACTGTTATTTATTTAACAGCGATTTCCATCTATTATAACACAGTTTTGTCTCAATGTCTTATTAAAAAAATATAAAGTGGCGATGGCGTTTGAAAACAGGAATTGAGATGCAACAAATTACAAAAGGAGCTCTCTTTCGAGAACTCCTTATTTACACATGATTCTGTATATTATTTCTTAAGGTCATCAAAAATATGTATGGTATTGATAATCGCCTGGGCAGCACCTTCGATACCAAGCACACTGCTGTCAATGCTTAAGCTGTAGCCCGCTGCTGCACCCCATTTCTTATTGGTGTAGTAATTATAGTAGCTTGCACGGCTCTTATCTGTCTTGGTGATCATATCTTTGGCTTCTTTAGGTGTCTTATTGTATTTGCCTGCAATACGCTTGATCCTCCAGTCCAGATCAGCATGAACAAAAACACTGAAGCAGTTTTTATTATCTGCAAGAGCATAATCTGCACAACGCCCTACCATAACACAGGGACCTTCAGCAGCTAATTTCTTGATGGCTTCGAACTGTGCCAGGAAAACCTTGTGGTTCATAGGCATGTCTGTAAATCCAGCAGAAGAATATCCAAAAGAATAAGTATCCATTACAAGAGAATACAGGAAGCTGTTAGTTGGCCTCTCGTCATGATTCTCAAATAATTCCTTGCAAATACCGCTGTCGTTTGCAGCATGCTCCAGAAGCTCTTTGTCGTAACACTTGATTCCAAAATATCTGGCTACTTCCTGACCAATCTGCCTGCCGGCGCTTCCATATTCACGTCCGATGGTAATAATTGAACTTGTTGTATTGTTCATATCTGCCACTCCCTTCTGCAATTCCTTTGTTACTGTTCACTTCGTGACTGGCAATTCATAGGAATTTTGTAAGATTATTATACACTACATCAGGGTAAACTGACAACTATTTTCTTAATTTTTCTAACAAATCGAGAAAATATTCTGGCAAAGGTGCAGAAAACTCCATATACTCTCCTGTTCTTGGGTGAACAAAGCCCAAAACCATGGCATGAAGAGTCTGTCCCTGAAGATGATAGGGATTTTTGCCTGAGCCATAGATCTCGTCGCCAAGAAGAGGATGTCCAAGGCTGGTCATATGTACACGGATCTGATGGGTACGACCGGTTTCAAGGCGGCACTCGATATAAGTCGCATTCCCGAAACGTTCCAGGACTTTATAATGGGTGACAGCGTCTTTTCCATTTTTGTAGTTGATCGCCATTTTTTTCCGGTCAATTGGGTGACGACCGATCGGGCCTTCTACAGTACCTTCATCTTCCTTAAGATTACCTGCCACAATAGCCCGGTAACGCCGCTTGATGGTATGCGCTTTCAGTTGCTGGGCCAGATCACGGTGAGCCGTGTCATTCTTGCATACAAGAAGAGCTCCTGTAGTGTCCTTATCAATACGGTGGACGATTCCCGGGCGCATAACACCGTTAATACCGGATAGATTGCCCTGACAGTGGTACATAATAGCATTTACCAAAGTTCCGCTGGTGTGGCCGTTTGCAGGATGGACTACCATTCCTTTGGGCTTATTTATCACCAGTACATCATCATCTTCGTATAAAATGTCCAAAGGGATATTTTCCGGAAGAATATCCGGTTCAGTCAGATCAGGCAGGGTTGTCTGAACCAGATCCCCTGCCTGTATTTTGTAGTTTGCTTTTACTGCTTTCCCATTGACGGTAACACCTTGTTCTTTCAGAAGCTTCTGAAGATAAGAACGGGAAAGTTCCTCATATTTATCGGAAAGACAGCGGTCTATGCGCACTCCTGCTTCATCTTCGGTTGCTGTAAATTCCAATTGCTCCATGTATCAGTAAAACTCCTCTCTCAATTACGCGGTATATGAAAAATCAGACAAATCAATTTACCTGGCAGATCTGTTCCCCGGTTTCAGAAAGTCAAAATCATTTTCTTCTTTATAACGGAAAAACATAAGAAATACCATCACTGTGATCCCACAGGTCACGTAAATATCTGCCACATTAAACGTGGGAAAATCAATCAGGGAAAAATAAATAAAATCTACCACATATCCACGGAAAACACGGTCTATAAAATTCCCCATTGCTCCAGCGAACACAATTGCCGCTGTATAAAGCAGTGGTCTGTAATAAACAGTTGCAGGTGTTTTTATAAAAAGATATATAATAGCCATAAAAAACACAATACAGATAAGCACCAGAAAAAGGATCTTATTCTGGAGAAGGCCAAATGCCATGCCTCTGTTTTCAAGGTAACGAAGGTTTAACACACTATCAATAAGAGTAATCCCGGAGGTTCCTCTCAGATACCTGATTGCAAAATACTTTGTTCCCTGATCCAGAAGCACCAGAAAAAGGATAAGCAGAATTCCTTTTAATTTAGGTGCTTTTAGTGGAAGGTCATTGTAGTCTGAAGCTGTTTTATTTTCCATGATAGATTACCTGCAGATGGCGTGAATTCCCACAAGAAGCTCCTGATCCGTAACTGTCTTGTCAATAAAAGTCTTTCCAAGACCATCCATAAGAATAAATTTAATCTGTCCCTGTTCCATTTTTTTGTCCTTTTTGGTAGCTGCAAGAATGTCCATGGGAGAAAGTCCTTCCACATACAAAGGCAGGTTGTAAAGCTCAAGGCTATGGCAGATCTGCTCGTATTCACCATTTGTGAGGAGACCTCTTTCCCTGGAAATGGCAGCTGCGGCAACTAGTCCGATTCCCACACACTGACCATGGAGAAGGTTAAAGTTCATCAGCTTCTCGACTGCATGTCCTATGGTGTGGCCAAGATTAAGAAGAGCGCGCTCGCCCTGCTCCTTGGGATCCCGTTCTACAACCCCGGCTTTGATGGCACAGCATTTTCGGATCATAACGGCAAGCATTTCTGGATCCATAGTGCGGATGACCTTGTAATTTGCGCATACAAAGTCGAAAAAGCCTTTATCGCAAATTAGTCCGGTCTTTAGGATTTCACCCATTCCACAGCCAAATTCGCGCTCAGGGAGGGATTGCAAGGTGGCCATATTCATATAAACCAGGCGGGGCTGATGAAAAGCGCCTACCATATTTTTAAACTGTCTGAAATCAACGCCGGTCTTACCGCCTACGCTGCTGTCAACCTGTGCCAGAAGCGTGGTAGGAATCTGGATAAAATCAATTCCGCGAAGATAGGCTGCAGCACCGAAGCCGGATAAGTCTCCTGTTACTCCGCCTCCAAGAGCAACCACCAGACTTTTGCGGTCAAGCCCATTCTCAATAAGGCACTGGAAAAGATCCTGTACGGTATCAAGATTCTTGTGTGCTTCTCCTGCGGGGAAAGTGAACTGGCATACATGATCGGATACTTTCAAAAGCTCTGCTTTCACCTGGTCTGCATAGAGAGGTGCTACTGTGGAATCTGAAACAATACACATGCTTTTCCCTGCAAGACCTTCGTCTGTTAGGGCCTGTGAAAGAAAAGAAAAGTCATTTTCAAAATAAATGGGATAACAGAACTCCCCGTCACGTTTTACAAGTAATTTTTCTTCTGCCATAGTTAAATCCTCTCCAAATGTATTATTGTTTATACGTATTTTCGAATGCGGACACCAAGGCGTCCTTTCTTTGTCTGTCTGGATACACCATCATAGATAAAGCGTCCTTTGCTGCGAATGGAAATAATATCGCCTTCTTTTGGCTCATATCCATTGGAGGTGATCAGTTTGCCGTTTACAAACACAAGACCGCTTTCAATAAAAGAAACCATGCTGCTTCTGGACGTCTGAAAAGCCAGCCCGATGAGAGCATCCAGCCTTACAGAAGCGCAGGTACCATTTATCATTTCAAATTCAGGTTCCGGAATCTCTTCTGCCTGCTCTACTCTGGAAACCAGCACGGTAGTATGTTTTACCCGAATAAGATTTTCGATAAAAAAGTCAGACATTTTATGAAGGCAGAAAAACCAGGCTTCTTTATCCTTGATGAGGATATCACCAACTACACTGCGGTCAACTCCAAGATTCAGGAGCGCTCCAAGATAATCTCTATGTCCAAGCTCCTCAGAAAAACGAAGAGCCTTGGGCTCTATTTTCAGGCAGTCAATAGGATAATCCCAGGTAAAACCAAGGCCTCCGGGGAAAAAAGCTGCCATCTGTCGTTCTGCATGCTCATAGCCACCGAAAAGCTTTACCTCTACGCCCATCTGATGAAGCTTAAGGGAAGCAAGCATATTTTGTTCGTTTAAGTTAAGAAAATCCGTAAAGGTGACAATATCTCTCTGGTAAGAGAGATTTGCCAGCTCCCGGATTCTCTTAAGTAAAAATTCATCCTTATCCATAAAAATCAATAACCGGCTCTTACAGAAGGTGTAGCGCCGCCAAGAATATTCTGAAGATCACCAGTGATATCTACAGAAGAGGGACCAAGTACGAAGATGTAGCTGGAAATCTTCTGAAGGGAACCATTCAGGGAATAACATGCGCCAGATGCAAAATCAATAATACGCTGTGCAAGTTCTACATCAATACCCTCCAGATTCAGAATTACAGTTGCATTGTCAAGAAGTGTGTCTGCAATCTCCCGGGTGTCCTCCATGGAAGCTGGTTTGATCACACAAACCTCCATAGAAGAAGCCTGATTCGCACGACGGCTGCTTCTCATCGGAGTGATTTTGGAAGAAGCTACAGGGCGCTGCTTCTCAGCTGGCTGTTTCACAGGAGCCTTGGCAGCAGTCTTTGGTGCTGCTGTATGTACAGGTTCTTCGTCAAAGGAAGTATCTTCGTCGGCCAAATCATCCTCTTTCTTACGACCGAATTTCTCGAAGAATTTCTTCTTAGGCTTGTCATCCATGGGATCGTCATCCAAGAAATCCCCCTCGTCATCATCCATCAGATCCTCATCTAAATAATTATCTTCATCATAATCGTCATCATTCAGTTTAATAGAATCTAATAATTTATCAAAAACGCTCATTTTCAATCTCCAATCTTAATCTTCTTGCCGTGTGGCATAATTTCGTTCACCAAAAATACCGGTTCCCACACGTACCATGGTTGAGCCTTCCTGGACAGCAACCTGATAATCTCCGGTCATACCCATACTCAGAACACTCATGTTAACATTATTAATGTTTTTTGCACTAATGTCAACACTTAATTTCTTCAATGTGCGAAAAACTTCACGATTTTCTTCTGGATTTTTCACAAATGGGGCAATGGTCATAAGTCCCATTACTTTTATATGAGAAAATATGCTGATTTTCTCAAGAAGAGGAAGCACTTCATTCGTCGTTAATCCGAATTTGCTTTCTTCCTCTGCTACATTAACTTCCAGCAGAATTGGCATAACAAGATCTTTCTTTGCAGCTTCCTGCTCGATGGTCTGGGCAAGGCGAAGGGAATCTACAGAGTGGATCATGGCAACCTTGTCAATAATATATTTTACTTTATTGCGCTGCAGATGACCGATCATGTGCCACTGGATATCTGATGGCAGCTGGTCATATTTATCCATGATCTCCTGGACTTTATTTTCTCCAAAAACACGCGCACCGGCATCATACGCTTCCTGAAGCATGGAGACCGGTTTGGTCTTGCTTACTGCCACCAGTGTGACTTCACCTGGGTCACGGGAAACAGCAGCACAGGCTTTTTCAATATTTGCATTTACCTGCTGTAAATTTTCAGCTAACATTTATAAGCCTCCTTAAAAATAGTATATGTTAAACTTAGTAGAGAATATCCTGTTCTTTTACCTGGGAGGAGTCTCTGGCAATACGGTCATAACGGGAAAGTCCGTAGGATGTATTACTGGAAATAATGGCATATTCTTCATTCTGATCCAGTATGTCTACCTGACGGAATACCGCATACCCCTGATTGATGCAGTAAACGCCTTCCAGAGAATCTGTTTCCCCTACAATAAAGCGCTGGTTGGAGTCATCTTTTACAATAGCATCTCCTTCCTTAAAAGCGCTTCTATCCACGTAATAATTGTAAGCTTCATCAGCAGAATCATCATCTGATTCAATTTTAACTTTACCGTAGATTGTAGCATTGATAAAGGTTCTTACGTTATTTCCGCTGGAATCTTTGGAAATCTTGTTAAAGCCTACACTTCCGCTGTCAGGATCAGTTGTGGCATATTCTGCCGGAATCACGTAAAAATCCTTGGATTCAATAGCGGAAAGGGGAATCTTAAGACCGGTTACTGTATTGGTAACCAGTTCAATATCCAGAAAACGGTCAGATGCATAGCGGATCAGACCGCGGCTGAAGTCGATTTTTCCATATTTGTCACCATCGATTTTTATGATGGAAAAATCGCCGCTCTGTGTCATATCATCCTTGAGAAATTTCACACGAATGGTGGAACGTCCCTCCAGCTTGGCGGCCTGTTTGTCGCTTAGTGGAATGATCAGGCTCCATAATTCGCTGGTAATATTTGTATAAATGTTATCTCCGGCCTGCACCTTTTCGGATGTCTTCAGATCCGTTTCATGGTAAGAAGTCTGGTCAAAATCTTCTGCTGTAATGTTTTCCACAGTCTTATTCTCATAGCCGTCCATAGAATAGAGGATAATGCCGTCTTCCTGGGCTTTACAGATATTCTGTCCGCCGATGGTCACTACTTGTGAATCTGCATTCCCGTCAGTGGAAATTCCCTCATACTGAAGGATGCTTCCCTCCAGCTGGTTCTTAAAACTGTAAGTGTTGTTAAATTTACTTCCGGAAAATCCTTTGGAAAAGCTGAGCATAGAACTGCGGATCTTCTCCAGTTCATCAGCAGTCAATGCAGACTTGGTTTCTGCAATTTTTCCGGAACTTAATCCGTAAACAGCACCGTTGGCATTGATCTTACTTCCCTCCCGGGCATAATAATTCACATAACCGGAGGATTCTGCCTTAAAAACACTCTCTTCCCGAAGAGAAATACCAGTGTAGGTCTCGTTTCGCGACAAAGGACCTGTGGTAACCTGGTAAGATTCGATATGTGTGGAGGTTACAAGTAAAAATGCAGTAAAAATCATATATAATAACAATATACCAAAAGCAACGGTGGCAATATTCAGTCCGAATATGTTCTTTAACTGGACAAAAAGTCCTGCCGTTTTGCCAGGCTTGTTAGATTTCTTCTCGGACAAGCGGATTCCCCCTTTGTTTTTGAGTCGGGCTCTGAATTTTCATACCAAACAATTGTACCATTTTTTGCCGGTGAACACAAGGAAAAGAAAACGAAAAGTGTGTGAACAAAGCTGGAAGCTGTGAACAGCCTGCATATCAAAAAACGAACATATTTTCAGAATATCTGTTTGCTTAATTAAGAAAAATATGATATGATAAGAAAAAGTTGAATGAATTTCGGAGGAAAACTCTTATGACATATGGTAAAATCAGCAAAAAACAGCAGGAAATTTTAGAATATATTAAAAGTGAGATTCTGAACCGCGGATTCCCGCCAGCAGTTCGTGAGATTTGTGAAGCTGTAAATCTGAAGTCTACATCATCTGTTCATGCCCATCTGGAAGCTCTTGAGAAGAACGGATACATCCGCCGCGACGCCACGAAGCCGAGAGCTATAGAGATCATAGATGACAATTTCAATCTTGTCCGCCGTGAAGTGGTCAATGTTCCGATTGTAGGCACCGTAGCCGCCGGACAGCCTATTCTGGCTGTAGAGAATGTAGATGGCTATTTTCCCATCCCGGCAGAATTTATGCCCAATGAACAGAGCTTCATGCTGAAGGTAAAAGGCGACAGCATGATCAATGTAGGAATCTTTGATGGTGATCAGGTCCTGGTAAAGCAGCAGCCTACTGCCGATAATGGCGACATTGTAGTTGCCCTGGTAGAGGACTCTGCCACAGTGAAGACCTTCTATAAGGAGAAGGGCTACTACCGCCTTCAGCCAGAGAATGACACCATGGATCCCATTATCATTACAGGAGAAATCCAGATTCTGGGTAAAGTATTTGGTGTCATGCGTTTCTACCAATAGTCATAAAAAATTTCCCCTTTAGCAAACAATTGCTGTTTCCAGACAATTTGTTTGCTAAAGGGGACTTTTTATTTCTCTAAGAACTCATCCATCTCCAAAACCTTTCCATCTCTCCAGATTCTCTCCAGATCATAGAAAAGTCTGTTCTCCTCATCAAACACATGCACGATCACATCGCCGTAATCCATGAGAATCCAGCTGGAATTGCGGTTTCCCTCGATCTGCTTCGCCTCAAAGCCAGCGCGTCCAAGCTGCTCCTCCACATTATCGACGATCGCCTGAACCTGATTGGAGTTTGTACCGCTTGCGATTACGAAATAATCTGCAATTACAGAAACATTATGAATATCAATTACCTTGATATCCTGTCCCTTTTTATCATCAATTGCCTTGCAGGCAATCTGTGCCATCATTTTCTCTGTACTTACTGTACTCATTCTGATCTGCTCCTTTCTTAATAATGCCTATACTGACCCAATATTATTTCAAATTCCTGCGCAAACAAATGTCTTTAAACGTGACAAAATATTCGCCAGTATATGCGGAGTATTAATTATCAGATACGTTATTACGCTTATTATGCAATTCTTTATAATAAATATAAGCCTCCTTGGAAGTTGGCTCAATATCATCGGCAGAATCTTCTTCCAGATACTCCAGGGTATCTTTCAGGATCTCATACATACACTCATCCAGGTCTTCAAACGCAAGTTTGCGAATTTCCGGTAAACGGCTTGCTTTATAACGCATGGGCTCAATATAATCTGCAATATAAATAATCTTTTCAAGAAGACTCATTTCACGTCTGCCAGTTGTGTGATAATTGATGGCAGAAAGAATCTCCTGATCGTCAATCCCATATTTCTCGTGAGCAATATAAGCTCCAAGACGGGAGTGGAGAAGAAACGGGTGACTTCTCTCAAAATCGGAAACCGGAATATTGTGTTCGCTGCACATCTTCAGTTTTTTCTTATTGGGAATGCATTTGGCGCAATCGTGAAGAAGACCGGACACCTGTGCATCTTTGATATCATATCCATGGACCATAGCCAGACATGCGCTGGTGTACATAACGCCCATGGTATGCTGGAAACGATCCTCATCCAGGTATTTGGAAAGTTTTTTTTCAATTTTTGCAAAATCGTAATCTGCCATGGTCAGACTTCCTTCTTTCTGTAAATTCCATTCTCTTTCATGTAAGAAATCACCTTATCCGGGACGTAATATTTCAGACTTTTTTCTTCTGAAATCCACTGACGGATCTGATGACTGGACACATCAATATTCATAGTATCCAAAAGGGCAAAATTTCCGTTGTACCTTGCAGAAAGACGCTGGATTTCCCGATTCAGTTCAGCGTAGGACGCATGATCCCGGACAGCCACCACAAGAGTACAGGCCCGACAGATCCGCTCTGGTTCCATCCATTCGTCAAAAGCAAAAAGAGAATCTGCACCAATGATAAAATAATAGTCTGTGTCCGGATTGTATTCTTTTAGCTCTTCCAGAGTGCGATAGGTATAGGTATACCCGGTCTCGTGCATTTCTGCAAGAGACAACTCAAAATGGGGATTATCTTCAATTGCAAGCCGGACCATATCCACACGCTGGTTATCAGAGGCTCTGCCAGCACGGTCCCGTTTATGAGGCGGGTTGCCGGAAGGCATAAACAGAACCTTATCCAGCTGGAATTGCTCATAGCTCTGCTCACCCAGGATCAGATGTCCCATATGGATGGGATCAAAGGTACCGCCCATGATCCCGATTTTTTTTCGATTATTTTGGCAGTTCAATTTTCTTTTTCTCTTTTTTACCTTCGCGGTATAATACGATCTTCTTACCGATCACCTGTACAACCTGGGAATGGGTGCGCTCTGCAAGAACCTGTGCCATTTCCTTAGGATCCTCCAGACAGTTCTGAAGCACACTGATTTTAATCAGCTCTCTCGCTGCAAGTGCTTCGTCAACAGCCTTGGTGTTCTCCGGTGTAAGACCGCCCTTGCCAAGCTGGATAATGGCATCCATTTTCATTGCCAGACTTTTTAAATATGCTCTTTGCTTACTTGTCATAATTTATCTCCTGAATACCTGCTGAATAGCTGCTATTTATTTATAATAATCAAATTCAAATCCATACATACGAACCGTATCACCCTCCTGAATACCGGCGTTTTCCAGTTCATCCAGAATGCCGCCCTCTTTCAGGAAACGCTGGAAAAAGGCGAAGCCTTTCTCAGAATCCAGATTGGTATAACCAAGCATTTTCTCGATACGTGGTCCTTCTACGATAAATACAGAGGGATCTTCCTCATCAACCTGTACGGTAAATGGAAGGCTCTCATTGATCAGCATATCTTCCGGGAAGAATTCCTGCTCGAATACGATTGCTTTCTTCGGACAACTGTCCAGAAGTTCCTTGATATGGAAAAGAAGCTCGCGTACACCCTGTCCGGTAACTGCAGAAATGGGATATACTTTGATACCTTTTGGTTCAAATTCTTTGCGAAGTCTGTCTACAGGATTCTCCTGACCGTCGTCAAAAATACAGTCCACTTTATTGGCTGCAATTACCTGAGGACGCTTTGCAATTTCCGGATTGTATTTCTCCAGTTCTTTGGTAATCTTATAAATATCATCAATAGGATCTCGTCCCTCTGTGGAAGCTGCATCCACAATGTGCACCAGAACTCTGGTACGCTCAATATGGCGAAGGAACTCATGACCAAGACCGACTCCTTCAGAAGCACCTTCGATCAGTCCAGGGATATCTGCGATGATAAAACCGCCATTCTCAGTATCTACAACACCAAGGTTCGGGCTTAAGGTTGTGAAATGATAGTTGGCAATTTTCGGTTTCGCATTTGTAACACGTGAGAGAAATGTAGATTTACCAACATTAGGAAAACCTACCAGTCCTACATCTGCGATCACCTTTAGCTCCAGAAGCACTTCAAGCTCCTGAAAAGGCTGTCCAGGCTGGGCATATTTGGGAACCTGCATGGTAGGGGTTGCATAATGCTGATTTCCCTTACCGCCGCGTCCACCGCGCAGAACGATCTGACGACGATTGTCACCGGACATGTCTGCAATTACCTTACGGGATTCAGCCTCCATGATAACAGTACCTTCCGGTACCTTTAATATAATGTCGGCACCGTCGGCACCGTGGCAGCGCTTTTTGCCGCCCTCCTGACCGTCTTCTGCCTTATATTTTCTTTTATGACGGTAATCACCGAGGGTATTCTGTCCCTCGTCAACTTCAAAAATGACGTCTCCGCCCTTGCCGCCGTCGCCGCCATCCGGACCGCCGTCAGGTACATATTTTTCCCTGCGGAAGCTTACATGGCCGTCGCCGCCCTTACCGGAACGGATATATATGGTAGCTCTGTCTGCGAACATTAAATCTCCTTTATAAGAAAAGGCTCCAAACCTTTATAGATTTGAAGCCTCCTGCTCTACGAATTACTCTGCCTCTACTGGTACGATAGAAACCTGTTTCTTATCGCGGCCTTTTCTGGTGAATCTTACAACACCATCGGTCAGTGCAAATAATGTATAGTCTTTTCCGCATCCTACGTTCTCGCCTGCATGGATCTTAGTTCCGCGCTGTCTGTAAAGGATGTTGCCGGCTTTAACAAACTGTCCGTCTGCTCTCTTCGCACCTAATCTCTTGGACTCGGAATCACGACCGTTCTTTGTGGAACCAACTCCTTTTTTATGTGCGAATAACTGAAGGTTCATCTTCATCATTGTTGTTACACCTCCTTGACTCTTACTGTCAAATATCGATTGTTATAACTATGCTCAATTTCTGTTAATCCAAGAATCAGGGAATCCATAAGCAGTTTCCCACGCTCAGTATTCGGATTTGTTTTAAAATGGATGGATACATATCCCTCATCCGCTTCCGCTTCAATCTGCTCTTCCGTAAATTCCTCAAGAGAATTCACGGTAGTAATGATCAAGGCTGATACGGCAGCACATACAATATCCTGTCCCTCTTCGGCATAGCCTGCATGTCCTTTGGACAGAAAATCCAGATAAGAGCCTTTTCTCTTCTTAACTGTAATATTGATCATAACAGCACCTGATTAAGCGTTGATCTTTTCGATTTTAACTTTGGTGTACTGCTGTCTGTGACCGTTTTTCTTGTGATATCCAGTTTTTCTCTTGTACTTGTAAACGATGACTTTTTTAGCCTTTCCGTTCTCAACTACAGAAGCGGTAACACTGGCATCCTTAACGTCTTCTCCAACCTTTAATCCGTCATTGCTAACTGCAATTACAGAATCAAAAGTAACGGTTTCACCAGCTTCAACTCCGAGCTTCTCAACTCTGATTACGTCGCCTTCAGCAACTTTGTACTGTTTACCACCTGTTGCAATAATTGCGTACATTTGTGGCACCTCCTATAGACTTTACTCGCCAAATATGGTGGTCTCTCGACTCTTAAACCTCTTTGTGCGGCATACTCGATTATAATAACAGGGAGATTTGGTTTCGTCAAGAGGTTTTGCGAAAAAAATTGTAAAAAAATAAAAATGAAAATCCATATTTCGGGTTTGCTGCTTATAATAATTTCGAAAATACGAAAAAGAAATTTCTTATAGTTTTACTTAGAGAGTGTTTGAAAAATCTCCTGACTTTATCTGCCTGATCTCCTCTATTACCGGTTTTCTGACTTTCTTTCGTGTCATCTCCAGAATGTGAAGCGGTGTAATATCTATGGCTTTACATTTCACCGGATCCTTCCTCAGATATTTCTGCAATACATGAAAAAGCTCGTTGTTATGATCTGGGTTTGTCATATTGATAAAATCAATAAGAATAATTCCGGACAGGTTGCGAAGCCGCAGTTGTCGTGAAATTTCCTTAGCTGCTTCCAGATTGATTTTGCGATAGGTTTCTTCGGCTTTTTTCTTTCCGGTAAATTTCCCGCTGTTTACATCGATGGAGACAAAGGCTTCTGTCTGCTGGATCACAATAAACCCGCCGCTGTTCAGCCAGATTTTTTCCTTTTGAACCTCATCCAGCGCGTTTTCCATGCGGGAAAGCTTGTATAACGGAAGAAGCTTGTCCTGATAAAAACGGGCTTTGCTTTCTTCCTCCGGACTTGTTTCTTTCAAATAAGAAGTGATCTGCTGAAAAATTTCAGGATCATCTGTTACAATGTCTGTGAGATTTTCGCTGTAAATATCACGGAGAGTGGTAAGGTAAACCGGTTCTGTTTCGTAGAGAAGGCTGAAACAGTTGCGGCTTTTGCCGTTGACAGCAACTTTTTCATACAGTGATTTCAGATAAGAAAGTTCCTGAAGGATTTCAGCCTTTTCAGCCTGGGCTGCGTTGGTGCGGACAATCAGGCCATATTCCTTATCCGGACGTGCAGCCTCTGCTTCCAGCCAGCCGGATAAAGTGTGGCGTTCTGAACCAGAGAGCTTACCGGATAGTCCGAACTTTTTTTCTCCTGTGGTGAGCACCAGATACTTACCGGTAAAATTTAAGTTTGCAGTCAGTGCGGGCAGCTTGCCCTTCATGGCATCACGGCTTACCTGCACCAGAATCTGGTCACCCGGACGCAAGGGACTGCCAAGTGCTTTCCCGGAGGCATAGATAACCTGCTCTGCTTCCTGAAGAGGAAAATAACCGCGTACTCCAGGTGCAATAAGAACAAATGCTGCCTGGATATTAGAAGCAATATTTTCCACCTGTCCTACATAAATATTTCCGAGAATGGACTGTCGGGCGGCTGCCTCCAGGCGAAGCTCCATAATCTGACCTTCTTCCTCGATTGCACAGGCATGACATTTGTTACCGCAAAGTTCCATGGTTGTTAGAATTAATTTCGTCACTTGATTCACCTGTTTTAAGTTTATTGAACTTCCACGCCAAGGGATTCCAACGATACAAATTTATGTTTTTTCTCATTTCCAAGATCTGCATATACTTCCAGACGATGAATCATGCAGGCAAATTCCGGAAGCTCCTGTCCAAGCCAGCTGGTAAATGCATCCATTACAGCATCTGGTTTGGTATAGTTGGCACTTGCAGAAGCAAGACTTAAGAAAATGCGGTTGTCATTCTGTAAATTCATTTTGTAAATAAAAGGTCGGATATCTACCTGTTTTTCGCCTTTTTTGGTTTCTTTTGTAACAAGGATCTCAGGCTGCTTTAAAAACTCCGTAATTCTTGTCTGCCATCCATCTGCCGGTGCTTTTCCAGGACGAAATTCCACCAGATAATCAGCTGCTGCCACCAGGGACATTGCCTTGCTCGCTTTTCCATCTTCCACCTGGCGGGCACTTAAAACATGAATACCATCTACCATCTGGCTGTTAAGACGTTGACAGATTTCATCAGTAGGAATCGTAGCGGTAAGCTCCATATCGAAATATTCCCCTGTACTGGTAACGCCAACTCCAAGAGGGGCAGCAAAGGACATGATCATATGAGGGCTGTAACCTCCAGAAAAAGCAATTGGAAGCTCTGCGCGGCGGATGGCTTTCTGGAAGTAGCGCATGGTGTCAAGATGTCCTACAAATTTCATAGGCCCTTCTTTCGTAAATTTAATTCTTACCTTCATAACATACGCCTCCTTCATAACGTCTTGCTCCGCAGCCTGCACATTTCTGACGGCAGTTTGGTGTAACCACTTCGCCTTTTGCCTGTTTCCACTCACGGATCAGAAACTCCTTGGTAACACCTGCATCTATGAAATCCCATGGGAGGATTTCATCTGTGCTTCTCTCTCGGAGTGTGTAGAATTCAATGTCAATTCCTGTTTCTGCAAAAGCCTCTTTCCAGATGTCGTAGCGGAAGCTTTCTGACCAGGCATCGTAAAGGGCGCCTTTTTCATAGGCTTTTAAGATAACTTCAGAAGCACGGCGGTCACCTCTTGCAAGGAAGCCTTCCAGTGTGGTTACATCCGGTTCATGCCAGTTGTATTTAATACTCTTCTGGTTCAGCTGTGCACGGATTTCTTCTTTTACTACTTTTGCCTTGTCAATAAAATCCTGTTCTGTATACATTGGAGCCCACTGGAATGGGGTAAATGGCTTTGGCACAAAGAAGGATGTGCTGACTACGATCTGAACCTTTCCATGGCGTTTTTCCTTTGGAACGGTATCGTAATATTCTTCTGCAATACGCTCTGCAAGATGAGCAATTCCCTTCATGTCTTTTTCTGTTTCAGTAGGAAGCCCAAGCATGAAATAAAGCTTCACACGGTTCCATCCTCCAACAAATGCCTCATGCGCACCGTGAAGGATCACTTCTTCGGTAAGTCCTTTGTTAATTACATCACGAAGTCTCTGGGAACCAGCTTCCGGGGCAAAAGTAAGGCTGCTTTTCTTAATATCCTGAACCTTGCTCATAACATCCAGGGCAAAAGCATCAATACGAAGTGACGGCAGGGAAATATTAACACCTGCAGATTTAAATTCGTCGATCAGGAAGTTTACCAGCTCTTCCAGATGGGTGTAATCACTGGAACTTAAGGAACTGAGGGAAATTTCCTCATGACCGGAATTCTTCAGCATAGCTCTTGCAGATTCCTTCAGTTCTTCTACATCACGTTCACGGAGAGGTCTGTAGATCATACCAGCCTGGCAGAAACGACAGCCACGGATACATCCACGCTGGATTTCCAAAGTGACACGATCCTGTGTAGCTTTAATAAAAGGAACAACCGGTTTTTCAATCGGGCAATATCCTTTATCCATATCTACGATCAGCTGCTTTTGGACTTTCTCGGGAACTCCCGGACGATTTGGTGCAAAGGATGCAATTGTACCGTCTTCTTTGTATGTGACATCATAAAATGCCGGAACATAAATTCCCGGAATCTGAGCTGCCTTCAGAAGGAACTCCTCCCTGCTGCCTCCGGCTTCCTTATTGGCCTTGTATGCATCAAAAAGCGCATCATACACAGTTTCTCCTTCGCCAATATAAAACAGGTCAAAAAAGGCTGCTAATGGCTCTGGATTATATGCACACGCACCGCCTCCGATTACAATAGGACATGATTCGTCACGGTCAGCTGCTTTCAGTGGAATCTGGGAAAGATCCAGTGTCTGGAGTACGTTAGTATAACACATTTCATATCCAAGTGTGATGCACAGAAAATCAAAATCCCTGACAGGATCCTGGGACTCCAGGGCAAATAACGGGATATTCTGTTCTCTCATAAGCTTATCAAGATCAAGCCATGGGGAATAAACTCGCTCACACCAGACATCAGGGCGTTTATTGAACATATTATAAAGAAGCATCATACCAAGGTTGGACATGCCGATCTCGTAGACATCCGGGAAGCTAAATGCGACTCTAGTGGTCACTTTATCCTTGTCTTTCATAATAGAGTTGACTTCCCCGCCGATATAGCGGGCTGCTTTGTCAACACTAAGCAATATTTCGTCACTAAGTGCTAATTTTCTCATACTATTCCTTTCGATAATTGTGCATATACAACAATAAAACCATGAATTTTTAGGAAATGTAACTTGCTGTAATATGCGTTTTAGGACTCAAAAATCTGTCTTTTCGTTCTAAAAATCTGAAAAACAGAGGGGCACTTTTAAGCCGGTTTTTTGGTTAAAAATGGGTTTGGTCACTTTTTTCTATTTTCAAGCAAAAAAATAACCTCAGCATCTGGAAATGCGTGAGACCATTTTGATACCGGAAAACAGGACCATTAACAGTGTTTTTATTATAAACAGAAACGCTTAGAAGTTCAAGTATATAATTTTTATTCGGGAAAATTCAGAAAATCATGGGATTTTTCGCATTGAAATGACCATTATATAGAAAATCCGGCTAGAATAACAGGAAAAAAGTATAAAATATCGGGTAGTATCAAGGAATGCTATAAAATGTTATTTAGTGCTATTTCGTGTTATTTAGTGTTATTTAGTGTTATTTATTATATCTTGTTAGGATTGACGGAAATTATAAAATTCCTGTTTGGTCACTTTCCTGCTGTAAATATTTATTCCTATATTATGAAGAAAAAAATGAAAGCCATCCCTTTTAAACACGCATGATGAAATGCGGTAGTTTTCAAGAGATGGCTTTCATTTTGCTTTCATATATTGGCTGGCTGATTATTTCATCAATTCTATCAGGTCACTTCTGTCAATTGGAATTTTTGGAATCTCGCGTGGCTGAGGCTGTCCGGAATTTTCAGCCCCAAGGGTTTCGGCAAATCGTTTCATGCTGCTGGCTGATAACTTTATTCTTCGAAGTTCTTTCCACGGAAAGGTAGGAAACGGACATTTGGCGCAGATCCTGGCGTAAGGCTTGTTGATAAAATTATTTTGTCTCTGGAAACCGTTTCGTCCCCAGATCAGGTATCCGGAAGGATTGAAATCCGGGGCTGTTTTCTGACAGGCTTCCAAGCGTTCCCTCTGGAGCCGGATCTCGTCCATCACAAAATCGGCCAGGTATACCATTTTCGTGTTTTCTTCCGGGATGGTGATGGTATCCGTTCGACTGGGAAGATCATCTTTTACGGGAAGCTGCAGACAGATGGTCTGGTTGTAAAAATGAATATCCCGGAACGTGACCGTAAGGATTTCTGAAATCCTCAGGCCGGCAGTGGATGCCAGAAGCATGGGAAGATAGATGGTCGGTGCTTCCAGTTTGCAGATCTGCAGCATTTGGAGAAGCTGCTGTGGAGAATAGGTACCGGAAGGAACTTCGTAATAATTATGCAGATCCTCTTCTGCTTTTTTTCTTTCTTTCATTATGCGGACTGCATCCGCACTGTTATCCTGCGTTGTACAGTAATGGTTCCGTGCAGCCCGGAAAAAACAGGTTACAGCATCACATACCCTGTAAAATTCGGAAGATGGAACTTTTGCAAGGACATCCGTCAGATCGCTGGCAGTCACGTTGTCCATGAAATGTTTTCCGAGGACCGGAAGAATATAAGCTGCAATAGACCGGTTGTACGTATTGTCAAAACAGTAGGAATGCGTCCAGTATGCATGGAATTCCTGTACAGTACACTTAAAAACAGTAATCCGCTTTTCTTCCACCTGTTTTTTGTAAACTGGATACATAGCCTCGGCTTCTGCTTCTGTATCGTAATATTTTGTCTGAACCATTTTGCGGCGTCCTGATTCGAAGGTGCAATTCATACGGTAACAATACTGGTTTCGGGCGGTAATGTAAAGCGGATGGGCTGAAAGCGTTGCCAGGACCAGGTTTCCGTTTGAGAAAATGTCTTTGAGTTTTGTCGGGTTGATCGTGTTCTGTGGCATTTTATCATTTTCCTTTCTGTTATGGATTTTTATGAGGTTCCTAAAAAGCGTTCCATTTTAACCCCTCCGGTAAGCTTTTGGATTTCTTCCCAGGGGCAGTCTTTTTCTAACAGGATCCAGACATACATATCACGGAGATCATACATGGTGATAATGGGAAGTCCATTCTTTTCCGTGATGTATTTTAATCTTGTATTTAGGGTTTCCAGGGTTTTTACTTTCCCACGGCTGCTGATGCAGAAGTTATCATTATCCTTTTTATCCGGATGGTTGCGAAAGAAACACATATTTTTTTCCTGCCGGAGGACAAGTTCCTCACAGACAAAATCCGGGATCTGAAAAGAACGGTACCGGTCTCCTTCCAACTTCTTACAGCTGTATATGGAATCTGCTGATTCAGAAGGAAGGCGTCCATCTTTTGTATATTGTTTATGGATGTTTAAGGTTTGGGTGCTGGAATCGAAGTTGTTATAAGTAAGCCCGAGGATCTCACCAGGACGCAGTCCGCAGAACAGTGCCAGAAGAAACTCCAGGCGGTGTGCATATGGATCTTCATGCACGGCGTGCAGGAATAATTTCAGCTGTTCTTTGGTATAAATACGAAGGCTGGATTTCGGTTCTTTGCGTTCTGTGATGTCAGATGCCAGGCATGTTTCAAGGAATCCCTGGTCCCATGCAGAATAAAGGATCCTGTATAATAATTTATAAACGGCATATTCTGCACTTGCGCAATAGTTCCTGCAGGATTCAATCAGGTTTTCAATATATTCTGCATCTGCATATGGAAGAAGCGGATCGGCAGTGACCCGGGGCAGAATAATATGGTAGATGATCCAGTGGTATTTTACTTTTGTGCTTCCACTGGTACTCACTGGGACGTAGAGCTTTTCATACCAGTGTTTGAGGTATTCCGTGAAAGTAAATGGACACGGGCTGGATGCTTTCAGCTTTGCAAGCTCTTTTGGGAAATGGCGGCTGGCTTTCTCATAAGCTTTTTCTGCATTGTCCCGTGTCAGAAACCCTGTGCGGGTACGGTGTTCAATAGTCTTAGAGTTAAAGTTTACAACCGGAGTATGGCAGCACCATAAATTTTTGTGTGAGAAAAATACATTCTCTTCTGCTTTTTTCTGCATAAAGGACCTCCTGCTTATATAAGGCGTAAAAACATCAGTGCCGACTGATGGCTGGCATTCGAACCAGTATTTTCCTGCCTTTATTACTATTATGTCGGATTTTGAAATCCTGTTTTTGGAAAAAATAATTTAGCTGATTTATCTTTTTAAATAAAATTATTTTATAGGCATATATAATATGTATGAAAATGATAGAAAAGGCTTATTTTTATAAGAAAACATTGGAAAAACTAAATTCGGCTGAATTGGAATCAAAAGCGCCTGTTTATACAGAAGAAAAAAGACACACAATATAACGGATCGTTACACTGTGCGTCTTATAAAGAAATGAAAGTTTAAATTTTATCCGAAAAATATTTCATATATGCCGAGTCGTCCGGAAAGGCATTTACCTTGCTGCTTCTCTTTGCCGGGGATTCTGGCAGAAGTCCATGAAGTAAGACATACTCTTCCATCTGTCTGCTGAGGTCATAGACCAGAGGCTGATGCTCTACATATACAGTATTGGTAAAACCCGGACTGGAATGCCCAAGGTTTTTTGAAATGGCTTTCATGCTGACTTTTTCGTTAGCCAGGATGGTAGCATTGGAATTGCGCAGTTTCCGCCAGTCGATCTTTGGAAAATTGTATTTCTTTAACAGACGCTGATACGGTTTTTTGTAAAAATTTTGTCCATAGGGCAAACCATTTTTGCGGCAGCAGACATAGCCCAGATCACAGAAATCCGGTTCTGTGGCCCGGTTGTGTTCATAACGCTGCCGCTCCAGCAGGATCTCCGTCAGGACATAGTCAGGCAGTACAATTTTCCTGCGGCTGTTTATCGTTTTCAGCTTCTTTTCCTGGAATTGCATGGAGTGGTAGTTTTTATCAGGATCTGCATCCTTTGTGCGTCCAAGCTGGGTTTCGATAGATGCGCATTTGTTCAGAAAGTCGATGTTATCATACTTCAGGGCCCGGAGTTCCGAAACCCGGAGACCGGTTGCGGCTGCCAGCAGCATAGGCAGATAAAGGGATGGTTCTCCCTGCCGGCATACATTCTGGAGACGGCTCAGCTGCGCAGAGGAATATACTTTTGCAGTCTGTTTCCTGGCTGCAGGTGTGGACATAAGACGCTGCTCTTCTGTCCTCTTCAGCCGGTTCACTTCTGCGGTGATTTTCATGGCAATGTTACAGGAAATATAATTTCTGTCCCTGGCAACCTGCATGGAACTGCTGACAACCGCACAGGCGAGCCTTCGCACATTGGGGGACGGAATCCCAAGCAGAACCTGGATGAGATCTTTCCGTTTCAGGGAAGGCAGGGAAATGGTACCCAGTGCAGGATCAATATAATTCAATATGATGTTCCGGTATGTCATATAGGTGTTGTAAGAAATATCTTTTTCGTCCCACATATAATACCAGAGCCAGTAATCATAAAATTCTTTTACGGTATAAGAATACGGGACAAACTGCTTCCGGCAGATCTGAATGAGTGCATCATCTCTGGCGAGCTGGGCTGCTTTCCGGGTGGGAAAGCCACCGCGCTGGATCGATTTTGAGACTCCCGACTGGAAAACAAGTTTAAAACGGAAACTGTATCTCTTACGGGACGTTATAAAACTTATGCTCCTTCCGGGAAGACAGGATACAACGCTTCCCAAAAAGAAAGTATCCTTCACAGATGGTTTTTCAATGCTCTTTCCCTTGGGCATGGGAAACCTCCTTTCCCAGACTGTTCCGGATGCCAAGAACCGGATCCAGGGTGTTGCTTAATACAGATTGAATTTCATTATTTTCATCAGGAAAATTACAGCAGAATGCGATGGTGGAACTGAGTTTTGTGTGTCCAAGGATATGGGAAATGCTTTCGATATCCACTCCCATTTCTGCCAGTATGTAGGCTGACATATGTCGGAGATCGGTCATGTTAAGAGCTGGCAGAAGGGCATTTTTTGTGATACTTCTAAGTGTTGAGCCGGGAGTGGCAGTGGATTTTATTCTGGCAGTGGCGCCAAGGCAGACATAATCCTGAAATTCTGTTGTATCAGGATTGGCTTCCAGGATCAGCCGGTTTTCTTTTTTACGTTTGGAAAGCTCCTGGAAAATGAAATCTGGTATTTTCAAGGTCCGGTTCTGGGCAGTTCCAAAAAGGTTCTTAAATGTTGGAGTGTCAAGATGAGCCCTGTTATCGGTACAGAGCCGCTGAATAGTTAAGGTATGTTCTTTGGAATTGAGGTCTGAATATTTCAGTCCCAGGATTTCTCCTGTAGAAAGTCCGCAGAAAAGGGCAAGGAGGATTTCCAGATAAGAGGATGTTGTGGAAGCCTGGTCAAGCAGTTTCCGGATCTGTTCGGTGGAAAGGAATACGGATTTATGCTGAGGGTCCGAATAGTGTTTTAGCGTGGGAAATTCCTTTTCCGGAATATAATTATTCTGGTAAGCAGACCATAAGATGATATTTAACAGCTTATAGGCATAATAGCCTCCATTCTGGCAGTATCCCTGGCAGGAATCCAGCAGTTTATTCAGGAATTCTTCGCTGACACAGTCCAGGAGAACGTCATTCTGAAGATGTGGAAGGATGATCTGGTACAGGACCCAGCGGTATTTGAATAAGGTACTTTTGCTGGTGGAATAAGGGGAGTAGACTTCACGGAACCAGTAGTCCAGATATTCAGAAAAGGTAAACGGGATCTTCCGGGATTTTTTCAGCTGCTGGATCTGGTTGGAATAGGCATCCTGGGATTTCTGGTAGCTCTCTTCTGCTTCCTTTTTTGAGGGAAAGCCGGTATTATAGCTGTATTCAATAGTACAGATAAGCGGATTTACTGTCTGGGTGACGTGTCCCCAGGAACCGTCTTCATTTTGAAATACAGGTGTCCTTTTTTCTTGCATTGTTTTGCTTCTCCTATGTGTATTTTTATGTAAAGGAAAAAGGACGAGAAATAAAAAATGTATAGTGCAGTGGGAACACTATACATTTCAAAAATTCCTTTTTCGCCAAACATACTTTGGAAATTTGGGAATATGTTACCAAAACCATTCCTTCAGCGTTCCTTACTTTCCAGAAATTCGATGGCTTCAAAAACATTGGAAAAGGTCATACATTTTCTGAGCAGCCACTGATTTCGTACATCAGTATCTTCCAAACCCGGCATACCTTCATCCAAAAGTCTTGCCAAAGTCTTTTTGGCATTTTTCACTGCAACCGGATAATCTTTTGCTATCTTCGCAGTGATTTCTTTATTTCCCTTTTTATATAAAGGCTCTTCTACCTTTATATCAGAGATCACTTTCTCTTTCTCAGCAGTAGTTTGCAAAGAAGGTGTATAATATCTGCGGTGCAGCATGAGCCAATATTCAATACATCCCGTTGTCATCAACAGACGAACACGGGTATTTTTATTCCTGCCAAATTTCCTTAAGCGTTTTATTATTTGATACCGTTCATTTACTTTATCAATATCCTTTGTTTCAACATCAAAGAAGAACCAAATTTCGTTAATAACCTCTTTATAGTCTCTGTACAATGGATCTTTAGCAAAACGATCACTTGCTCTGTCAAATAACCCAGTTTCTTTCGGATACTCAATTACAGCCACATCACTGAATTTATGCTTCAAAAATTCAGTATATGCCTGTTCACTTTCTCCTTCACAAAACACTCTGATAATAACTTTACCAGATCCTCTGCCGCCAGTTTTTCTTGCCATTATTCCACCTCTTCAATCTCAATGTTAGGAGTGGCACCATATTTTCCAACCAAATAGCCTTTCCGGATATTATCGGTTGTCTTGGTGACAAAATCAGTCACGCTGTAAAGCTCAGATGAGCCATCAGACCTTTTTTTATCTGCAAAATAAATCTGATCTTTTCTCATAAACTCTAAATTCATAAGTTCAGTGTTATGCGTGGTGAAAATAATCTGGGCACCATTAGGATTGCTTTTTTTGCTTTGAAACTTTGCAATAATGAAATTAACAAGCATAGGGTGTAATTCCCTCTCTAATTCGTCTACTAATAAAATTCCTCCTTTATTAAGGACAGACTCAATTGCAGGTGCAATTGACATCAGTTTCCTTGTTCCATCTGATTCATCCTCCAATTCCAGATGATACAGTTTGTCCTCACCTGCAGCATTAATGCCCTTATGCCTGGTTTTCGCTTTTACCTGGCTCATTTTCAGCTGGCCTTCCGAATTGTTGGAAGTCTCAGACAAAATCTGGATAAATGATGTCAGCGCAGCCTTCACGCCTTCTGGAATATCATCAGGAAATTCAAGATCGTTTCCAATTTCCTTGTTTTCTACCTCAAACTGCATCTCTTCAATTCCAAAGTCTGCTGTTTTTGCATAATCCGAAATAGCTTTAAGCATATTGCTGTCATTGTAATATTCCAGCAGCTGCCTCGGAATGTCGGTATAATCCCTGGAAAAGAAAATATCTTCCCGAAACCATTTCATTGCATTAATACATATGGCATCATTCATTGTACATGCAACTGAGAAAAACAGCTGGTTTTCAGCTACCGCTTCACTTATTAATTTTCTCCTTGCTTTATCCTCAGTAAATGTAAATTTCTGTCCTTCTCTGACAAACACCTGAGCTTTTTGGCCTTTGGGTGCATGATATAAAGATTCTCTTACTATTTTTTGCTTCGTTGCAGAAAATGAATACCAATATTTTATACCGTCATTAATATAATCAAATTCAAACTCTGTTGGTTCATTCGCAGAATAATCATTGAGTGCAAAAGGTACTACGGGAACTGTAGCTTTTTCATGCTGTATTCTCTGTGCATTTCGAATAAACTGAACAGCTAACCAAAATGCCCGGATTACGTTACTCTTACCACCGCCATTTTTTCCATAAATAGCTACACCGGGTAATAACTTCATATTATTTTGTTCGATCAGACAGCTTTTAAACGATGCAAGTCCAACTGCCTCCATAGAAAGAACAGCTTCATCCCTGAAAGATCTATAATTTTTAAATCGAAATTCTACTAACATATTTTTGCACCTCCGATATTATTATATCCATAATATGCAGGAAATTCAATTTAAATTATTATTATTTTTATTTTTTTTATCTTGATTTCTTAAATTTTTCTTTATAGTTGTTCTCTTCCTTCTTCCATAATATTTGTTCAGAAAGAATAAACAAAAGGAAATTTTTGTGCGTCCAAGCTGGGTTTCGATAGATGCGTATTTATTCAGAAAGTCAATATTCTCATATTTTAAGGCTCGGAGTTCTGAAATCCGGAGCCCAGTTGCTGTTGCCAGCAGCATGGGCAGGTAAAGGGATGGTTCTTCCTGCCGGCATATATTTTGGAGACAGTTTAACTGGGCAGCAGAATATACTTTTACAGTCCGTTTCCTAGCAGAGTATGTGTCCATAAGCTGCTGCTCTTCTGCCCTCTTCAGCCGGTTTACTTCGGCGGTGATTTTCATGGCAATGTTGCAGGAAATATAGTTTTTGTCCCTGGCGACCTGCATGGAACTGCTTACAATGGCGCAGGCATGCTTTCGTACAGTGGGAGACGGAATCCTAAGGAGAACCTGTAAGAGATCTTTCCGTTTCAGGGAAGGCAGAGAAATTGTGCCGAGTGCAGGATCGATGTAATTTAATATGATGTTCCGGTATGTCATGTAAGTATTATAAGAAATATCTTTTTCGTTCCACATATAATACCAAAGCCAGTAATCATAAAATTCTTTTACGGTATAGGAATATGGGACAAACTGCTTCCGGCAGATCTGAATGAGTGCCTCATCTCTGTTTGGCGAAGACATGGTTTTTCTAGTTGTGTAGATTGAGGATGCCGAGTTTTTGCAGCAATAAAAGCTTCTTTTGAAAAAAATTTGTGGAAGCCATAATACGTATAAAAAATGGCAGACGATCTCGTTATTAAGTCGGCCGCCCATTGATTATATAGTATATTGTTTTTTGCGTTTTGATAGTTCGATAAACTTGAATTGAGATTTCATATATTCCATGGGATTTAATAATTGTTATATTTTATTATCAAATATCTCTCAAGCCCTTGAAAACACTAAGTTTGTCGCAGGTGAGCTTTCTCTTATTGTTTCCCTTGCATTATATTGTCCCATGAGTGTTTACGAACTCTGATAAGGGCAAAAATTTGATACGATGAGAACGATATTTGCAGAATACAATCCACACAGAAACAGCATTGATGTATATACCAGTGCTGGCTATATGCTTCGCATTGACTGCTGGGAAGCAGAAAAGAATTTAAAAACAACACCTGGATCAGATTGTGCATTAAATGCACTTGCTATTGATGAACCACTTGAATATGCAAGATTGTATCTTGATGGAACGATGCAAATGTGGGTAAATCGGTAATACCGTCTCTTCTTCACATAATTGAAATCATGAAAATAATACATTAGCAATAGAAAAACCAATCATGAAATCAATTTGTAAAATATACTCTTGCATACTCAAGGGATTTGTCCAAAAACTCCTGCAGCTTATCCAAGTCGTTATACATGCCATGATTTGACTTTGGAAATTCAATGTAGTCATACATGACATTGTCCCTATCATATACCTCTATCAAATAATACTTTTGGCTTAACGGCACACAATGGTCGATAAGTCCATATCCAATTAACGATGGAACGGAATCCTCATTTACAATACACGCCGGGGAAATATTCTGAATCTCTGTATCATAGTCCTCCAACTCTTTTCCCGTCATCATTTTGCAAAATTTCTCTTCTGAATCCAATCGGTCAACTTTCATAAGTAATGACCATTCAGATGGGGCAAAGTATGTAGGCGCAGCCAACTGAAAAACGAACTTGACCGGAATCGCAGAATTACCATTATATGCAAGATTCATCGCCAGCGTTCCACCCGCAGACACTCCGCAAGGTGCCATTCCTGCAATATGATATCCCAATTCCTCTGTCTTCTGCTTTATTGCCGTTACTGCATTTTCAATTTCTTCATTCATTAAATAGATTGATGCGTCCTTGCCCTGATTCTGCAACGTATAATCAACAGAAGCTGTAATGTACCATTTTGTAGCGTAATATTTACACCAGCTCTCTCCGTCTTCTTTGGAACCGGAATTGAAACTGCCACCATGAATGAACAGAATCAAATACTGGTTTTCTAACTTATCTAAGCCTGACGGAATATACAGGTCATACTGATTTCCGTTGTCATTCTCATAATCAAGATTACTATATATCTCACCTACACTTTCGTCCCATTCCACTTTTATCAGTCTTTCCGGAGCACTCCCTAATAACATAATCCTTATTAGGGCACTGATTAGAAATACGACAATAAATGTAATGACATATATTAAGATTTTGGTTTTCTTTTTCATATGATATTATCCAATAATAATTTGCCACATACTGCTCCTAATATAATGGCGATAATTACTATCACAAACAAAAATATGATATCTTTCTTTTTCATATCAATTCACCGGCATATACTTATTCAAATATTCATCAATTGATTCCATCCATTGTTCCGAAATCCTATTATCATTCTGAAGCCCATGTCCTGAATGTGGCAGCTCATAATATTTATAATCCACACCATTGTCTTCTAATGCTTCCTTCAATCTTAATGATGCCAGGAATGGCTGAACTTTATCGCACGTACCATACGCAACTACTGTTGGGATTGGATTCTTACTCACCCATTCTGCTGCGGATATTGGTTTCATTTTTTCTGTATAACTTCCGTTCTGTATCTCTTCCGGAGTAATCTCTACGCCACCCATAACACTGAACAGATTTGCTGCTGCAATTCTTGATTCTTCCGTATTCTGATCAAGTCCATAAACACCCCAATCTTCCACATAGAAACAAGATGGGCCTACAGCTCCAAAAGTAAATACAACCGGTACCGGAGCATCCTGCGCATCTCTGTATGCATAAATCATTGCCAAAGCATGTCCTGCAGAACCGCCGGCTACGGTCATTTTATCAATGTTATAACCCTGATTTTTCGCTTCCTCAACTACTATAGGAATAGCTTCCTTAATCTCGTTGGACTGTAACAATACACTTGCATTGTTTGTATCGGTGCGGAGGGTATAATTGATACCGGCTGCAACATATCCTTTACTGCAAAGCCATGCAAGCATATTTTCATCGTCTGTCTTATCTCCGGATGTAAAACCACCTGCATGCAAATAAATAACCAATCCATAGGTATCCTTTGTCGAATCTTTCGGCAAATAAAGGTCAAATTTGTTAGCCTCTCCATAGGAAATATCTGTAATCTTTGTTCCAAGTTCCTCAGACCAGGTAGCTGTGTACTTTGTGCTCCATGCAGGCTTGATAGCAACCTTTGAAATCATCCCCGCAAAAAAAGCACCTATAAATATCAGAATACAAACCCAAATTGGCACAATTCTTTTCTTTTTCTCCTTCTTTTCTTTACTTATTTCCATCATAAAATATTCCCTCCAAACAAGGTTCCTCCCAAGAGGAAATTCATAAATGCTCTAACTGCTAATCTTCCTAAAATGAATGCTACAATAACAATAATCGCAATAAGTATTACTCGTTTTGTTGTAAGTGACATCTCTTTCTCCTTCTCGTACTAATCATATTTTTTATCAATCAGTTCAACTCCATAATCAGACATTTTCCCCTCAATTGCATCTGTCAGCCATTCTGCAACAGATTTTTTTGATCTTCAAATGGTATCCATACTGCCGGGGTTGCAATGATTGTATGTGCTGTCATATTTCTCAGATCATCATACCAAGGTACTCCATCCCAGATAAACAGGCTTACTCCAGCTTCTTTAAACTCAGGTATTGCCTCTTTTAGTATCTGTTGGAACTCATCCGCCTGCTTTTCATCCACATCCATAATTCCATCATCAAAATAATTCTGCACCTTTGCCAAATCACCATCTCTGGTTGAACAGTCAAAAAGAAGATGGATATCGTCTCCATACTTTTTATGTAATGAAGCAAAGCAGTCAAAAGTAAGATTGTTACTTACCAGTTTGTCGAATATCTCCTTTGGTGTCTGCCAGACATCAGTTGCAATACTATGCCGGTCATTATTCAGAAGTAAGGATGCATCTACGAGCACATTTTTGCTTTTTGCATCCGGGAAATAATTTGTAAACACATCATCAGCCAGCAGGACCAAATCCTCCGGCACTGTACCCTGTCACAAGAACGGTATCTGCATCATTAATCCCTGCCTGTTCCATCACTTTTTTCATGGTCTCTGTATAATTCACATAACCATTATGATACAAAATCTTTTCCTTTCCATCGGTATCCGTATAATGATTTTCCAACTTTGGGATCATCCTTTAACTTTGGATATTGCAATACAAATGCATAAACGATAATTCCAATCACAAGTATCACTAAAAGAATGATTCCTAATATTTTTCCTATCATTTTAAGTACTTTTTTCATGCTTCCTCCTTGACATTTTGATGGAACTTTTGTACCATCTATGTTGTGCCAAATGTATCATCAATTTTTGCTAAAATCAAGCCATTCAAAAAAATGGCACAAAACAGGGAGATTTGTACCATCATGAATAATCAAGATAAGAACACTTATGTGAAACAACAAATTACAACTACATTATTGGAATTACTGAAGGAGAAAGAATTGTCCGATATCAATATTGGGGAAATAACAAAAAAAGCTCAGGTAAGCCGCAACTCCTTCTATAGGAACTATGCTGACAAAGAAGATATTATAAAAAAATATCTCTATCAGCTGCTATCCGAATGGGATAATGAATGGAAACAAAAAAACTCTGACTCGAATGCAGAATTATTCGGGCATCTTTTTATGCATCTAAAACAACATGGTGATATGATGATGTTAATCCAGATGCGTGGATTATTCCATTTATTCAAAGAAAGCTATCTTACCCTTTGGGGACCTTCTGAAACAATGGATAATATGACCGCCTACACCGTTGTCTTTGTTGCCAACGGTATCCTCGGCTGGATTGAAGAATGGCTGAAACGTGGTATGTGCGAATCAGCAGAAACAATGAGCACTCTTCTTAGTATGCATGGGATGCTATAGGGAAAGATAGAGAAAAAGCAAATGAAAATGACACTCCCGCCATGCTGTCATATATCCATCGGCAACGCTGAGCATATCGCCGTGCTCTGCATCTGTTCTTCGAGCCATCACTTTCGTAACAGTATCGGGAACAGCATCAAATATTTCTTGAAGCTGAGTGCCGGATACAACAAGATTTTCATCGCCATTGCCCATACTTGATACAAAAAACACAGGGATAGAAATTAGGCTTGGATTATAATCCCACTGCAAAGCCTGTGCCATCGTCATATTCGTTGGACTTGCAGAGAAAATCGCCTTAATCATATTATCCATGCTTATTCTCTGTTGCCGCATTGATAACACCTACACCGCCTTGAGAGTGTCCAGAAACACCAATGTTATCAATATTAACACGACCGTAAAATGGATTCGATTCCCATCCTTCAATAGTCTCTGTCTCATTAAACTTGATAATCGTTCTCAAACACATCTCAGAAGAAAACCCATTCCACGAATTTTCTTCTTCGGTTGCCATAACAATAAATCCCCATGAAGCAAGATGTTTTAACACAGCAGGATACTTTGTTTCAATCTCACCGCTTGTCTGAACTTTATATAATCGTCTACTACCGCCGGCTTTGAGAAAACCAAATCAATAATGTTGCTACGATAAGCACAATGATCAGAAAAAATGATTCCTACGATCTTTAACATTCTTTTCATTTGACCTAGCGATGGTTATACGTCTTAAGGCCTGGATTTCTTTGATCCAGTAATCCAGGTATTCTGAAAAGGTAAAAGGAACATTGCGGGTCTTCTTTAGCATGGAAAGAAGATCCTGGTAGGAATCCATGGATTTCTGATAACTTTTTTCGGCTTCTTCTTTTGAGGAAAATCTGGTACTGCTGCCATATTCAATGGTGCAGATAAGCGGATTTATGGTTTTGGTAAGGTGTCCCCAGGTGCCGTCACTGTTTTGGAAGACGGGGGTTCTTGTTTGTTCTTGCATTGATTCATTTTCTCCTTTGTGATTTTTTACATGAAATATTTCTTTATCACGAAACATTATATGAAGTTTCTCGGCTATTATCAATACAAAAGTTTCTTAATAACGAATTATTGGTGAAGGTAGGGAATATCATGCAGAAACTCAGACCGGATATGAACATTGGCGGGAACATACAGAAAATACGGTATAGCCGAAAGCTTACACAGGATCAGGTGATTGCTAAAATGAATCTCAAGGGGATCCAGATCTCCAAAAGTACCTATGCGAAGCTGGAAACAAATCGGATGAATATTAAAGTAAGCGAACTGGTGGCCATGAAAGAAATCTTTGAGTGTGAGTTTAATGATTTCTTTGAAGAGCTGAATGAGTAATAATAGATAAATCATAATAAAGGGAACTCTTTTATTATCTAGGTATATCCTAAAATTTGATGATAAGAGGGTTCCCTGTTTTTTATTTGAGATAATGTCGTATGTGACATAATTGTTTACAAGAAAGTCAGAATTTTAATATTCCTGATTTTTCTTAGCTTATGCGCCTATATCATATTGAAATTTCTCATATGTAGAATGCCGCATTTTTTCATATAATTTCTTAAAATTTTCTTCTGTATCGTCAGAAGAGATAGTATTTGAAGTGCTTAAGGCATTTTCGAGCCGACTGCTGTAATTAAGGGCAAACTCTGGATATTTCAGAAATGTATCCAGGGCAGCAGATTCCAGTTCCTCTCATGCTTTCAAGCGTTCCAACTGAATACTGTCGAAAAGTGTTTGTGTCATAGGCTCGATCCCATATATTGCAGCCCATTGAGTCTAAGTGAAATGTTTCAGTTCGGCTGGCAATGTCAGTAATTTTTGCCTTTGCTCCAATGTCAATTCTTCTAATAAATTTTCTCCCGTAATCAAAATTCCCTCCCATTGGAATAAATATGTGCAAGTAACTACAGTAGAGATTCTACAACTTATAATTCAATTATACATTAGTCATAGGCTCGGTTTCTTCTTCATCAGTAAATGGAAGTGGTTCTCCATTTGAGAGCAGGGCGGCGATTGATAACATTAACTTGCTTTTCCCATTGCCGGGATCGCCCTGCAACAGAGTAACCTTGTCAAACGGAATATAC
>NZ_JADNDC010000017.1:0-95127 GCF_015551645.1 Ruminococcus sp. D54t1_190329_F1 | reverse complement strand
GTCGGAAAGCCGTGTGAGGGAGAACCTCATGCACGGTTTGATGAGGGGCGGATGAAAATTTCATCCGCCTACTCTACCCGGATTGCACAGAAGGACCTTGTAAGAAGCTGATCTTCCGGAGTTTAGTTGAAGGGAGGAAGTCTATGGAAAAACAGAAAGTAAAAGATGAAATTGCTGCACGTTTTGGAAAGAAAAACTGGCTTGTAAAAGCGCTTCCAATTGTATACTGTGTGACAGGTGTACTTCTTATGACCGCAGTACCCGTGTATGCGGATGACATTTTTGCAACTGCGAAAAATGCAATGCAGACGGTTTATACAGACGTAGCTGGCATTGCAACTGTGGCAGCTGTGGTTTGTGCGGCAGTATGCCTTTTTCTAATGAATTTTAGCAAATCGGGACGAACTGTGGATGAATCCAGATCCTGGTTAAAAAGGATTGTTATCTGCTGGGCGGCACTTATGACATTGGGTGCGATTGTAACGTATCTGGAAAAGATCATTCCACAGAGTATGTTTACGGGATGATCTGAAGAAAAGAAAAAGCCGGAGCTCTCCCGGCATAAAAGGAGGGTATCTATAATAGATATGAATGAAACATGAGCTGGCTGCTGGATCTTCTGGTAGATGCAGTCAAAGAAATGGTATCTCAGTTTATCATCGATATGATGGGACTGATTACGGATGTATTTACAGATTTACTATCCTGTAACCTCTCCCTGTTTGAAGAACTGTTTTCTGTAGTAGGAAGTCTGTACCAGAATGTGATTGTCCCTATGGGAATTGCTTTGTTACTTATGATCCTGATCTGGCAGCTGTTTAAATCCATGTTCGGGAAGGTTGGAATAAATGCTGAAGAACCAATCGAGTTAATTGGACGTTCTTCCATCTGCTTGTTCTTTGTGGTTGCCTCAAAGCCTGTTATTAATTACATATTGAAAATTGCGGGAACGCCATATCAATGGGGGATTGGAACCGACATCAAGGTGCAAAGTTTTTCGGAGTATGTAACTGCCTTAGAGGGGATTACAGCACCGCTAGGGCTTGGGACAGTCAGTATTGCAATTCTAATGCTTATCATGCAGTTTGTGGTGGCTTGGAACTACTTTAAAATGTTGTTCATTATTGCGGAGAGGTATGTCTTACTGGGCGTATTTTCCTATACAGCACCGCTGGCATTTGCAACCGGTGGATCTAAGTCCACGAACAACATCCTTGCATCCTGGTCGAAAATGTTTGGTGGACAGGTAGTTCTGATCATCTTAAATGCCTGGTGTTTAAAGATGTTTTTGTCTGGTTATGGAAATATGATGGCAAGCGGTTATGGTTTCACGAAGTTTTTTGTAGCAACTTTGTGTCTGGTGGGCTTTTGTAAAATTACATTCAAGCTGGATTCTTATATGGCGGCGTTAGGTGTGAATCTTGGACGGCCTTCCCCTGGCATGGGAGCACTTGGAGCAGCTATGGCGGCACAGCGTATTTTTTCACAGGCAGGAAGGGTATTTTCTGGAACGGATGGAAGTGGAAACGGTACAGGAAGATCTACGAACATGGGAAACACAGACCCCACAAATGGCTTTACCGGACCGGCGGGGCCTATCCCTATGAATCCCTCTGGTGGAAATGAAGTGGATATCGAATCTTTGTTTTGGGGTGGGGATTTTGATACGGAATATCCAGAAAAGCATGGGAATGCTGCTGGAAGTGTCAAGAGTGTGAATCATTCAAATACTGCTTCAGCAAATGTGCTGGACGAACTGGGAATTCATGCAAATGGAACGGAGTCTTCTGGTACATCTTATGTGTCTGGGACAGCCGCAACTGCTGTAACATCTGCAAGTGAAATTGAACCTGGGATGGAATCCGATGATTTCGTAGAACCGGAAGGGACTGTAATGGATCTGAATACGGGAAGCTTACCAGAATATCAGGAAGCTTCAGGCAGAGAGGCTGTTTCTTCAGAAGGTGTTACTACAAACGAAACTATGGAAGATGGATTCTCCGAAACATTATCAAGTGTAAATGGACTGGGTGAAATGGAGAATCCAGGAGAACCTGATTTCCCGGATGGAAAAACCACAGCCCGGAGTGATTCTATGTCTTTTGAAGCGCAGCCATTTGAAGGAGCATCTGCATTTAGCAGTGATAATGGCATTATGGCAGAACTTGGTGAATATCCAGCTTCGGAGACAGGCATGGGGACTTCGGATTATGCAATGGAAACGGATCTTGGAGGAGGCATTGGTAACAAAAGGCAGGAAGAAGGCAGAAATATTCCTTCTGATGGAAAAGGAGAACGATCTTATTCTGCCAGTGGTTTTGAAGCGGATGTATCTGGCCACTTAAATAGCAAGTATTCAGGTTCAGATAAAAATACTGCTGGTGAAAACGGATTTTCTTTTGATTCCAGAGCGGATTTTGGAATCCTGGACGCTGTGTCTGGAAATGAGAGTGTTCATGCAAGTCCAGATACGGAGGTAAGCTGCGCGAATAGTTTTTCAGAAGAGGTTGGAAATGCTTCTGGTAACGTGTCGGATGTTCCCAAAATGGAAACGCCTACATATTCGGATTCTGGTATTTCCGGGAATATAGAAAGTGAGCAGCAGGTTACAAACATGGGAGAGTCTTCTGCACAATCAGCAGAATCTGGTGACCTTGGAAATTATTCTACAACTGGAGATTTCGCTATAGACGGTTTAAATGGCATAAATGAACCTGAAGAAAGTTATATTCAGGAACCAGACGAATACCTGGAACAGGATAATCTGGATCCAATCGAAGAGGCAAATGACAGCTTTACACTTTCAGAGGAAATAAATGGTATGGAAGAAATCCAGACGGAGGATGCACAAATGCCTATGAATATGGAACTGCTACGCAATCCTCATAGAATCCTGGAAATTCCAAAATCAAGAAGTGAGTTAAGAGGACAGAAACAGGGTACCAGAGATACCGGAAGCTTGGAGGATTAAGCTATGGATGACGAAAGACAAGAGAGTTCCCCTCTTGATGAGGGGAGTGAAATGATCGCTCATTCGGCACAGGCTGCTTATGCGGTATCGGCAGCTGTAAAAGCTGGTGGAACTGCTTCTGGTGTGGCAGCCGGGACTGCTATGGCAGGGCCGCTTGGAACATTAGTAGGAACCTTGGCTGGCAGCAAAACAGTTTGGAAGGTGTTTGGTGCTATATTTCTATTTCTTTTTTTGTGGATGTTTATTATTGCAAACATGATCGGAATTATATTCAACTATCTGGGGTTTGCAACCGCGGATTCCTATGCAAATGAGGCACAGTCCAACCAGCTTGCAAATATCAGGAACAGAGCGGAGCAAATTCTGCAAAACGCAGATTATCAGAATGAGATTTTGCAGATCATAGGACAGCAGAGGGATTTACATTTGCAGGAAATCCAGGCAGACCAGATGAAAAAATATGCGCATGCTACTTTGGTTGTGGTGGATGAGTTTGAGACAAAACTAAAAAGAAGCTTATCCTATTATCTGTCTGTTATGCTCATGGATAAATGCGACAACAGCACCATATCTTCTTTCCTTGGATATTCAAATGTTCTGGGACTTGATATGGACACCAACCTTTCCAGCCCTTATGATGCCTATTTTCAGGAAGCTGCCAGGACCTATAATGTGCCAGTGGCGCTGCTTCTTGCAATCTGTAAAACGGAGTCTGATTTTAATCCGAATGTGGTATCAGGTGCTGGGGCAATAGGCTTAATGCAGCTTATGCCGGAAACGGCGGCTTCCCTTGGAGTATCCAATCCTTATGATCCGTACCAGAATATTATGGGCGGCGCCAAATTCATCAGCCAGCTGGTAGAGCAATTTAAAGGCTATTCCAATGGCTTAGAGCTTGCAGTCGCTGGATATAATGCAGGACCTTATGCAGTTATCAAATATGGTTATCAAGTACCGCCATATTCCGAAACCCAGGCCTATGTCAAGAAAGTGTTAGGGCTTGTCGAGATTCACGATAGTACATCCGGTACTTCCACAGAAATAAAAACAGATCAGGAGTCCCTGGAGAAATCATATCAGGTGTTAAAGGAGGCTGTCGCACAAAATGTGGACAGCTTTTTTTCGTGGACTGTAACAGATGAATGGGAAGGCCAAATGGAACAGAAAGTCTACTGTCTGGATGTGAATGGAAGCCGGGCAGAAACAGATGAACAGACTTATCGGCAGGTCCTGGAGCAGGGAGGCAATGTCTGGGAAGAAAAGAGGACAGTAACGACAAAGGTTGTAGAGTACACTCTGGCATTGATCTTGAACACACAGCTGACAGGAAGCAGCGGCTATCAATATAAATATGTGACAAATGAAAGCACATTCAATTTTGTATTAAAGCTGTTGGAATACCTGCAAGGCGGTGTAGAAGCTGTCAAAAATGCCCTTTACAATGTCTTTCACTGGACGGACTTTCTGACTGGTGGAACCAGTGGGAGTGATACCTATATCGGTAATATTGACGCGACTGGGGATATTATCACCTATGATACGGTGGGAAAAGGCGTCAAAAAGGTTGTTTATTATAACCAGGGAGAAGATCCCTGGGCTACCATGTCTTATGGAGCCAGTACGATCAAAGCCTCTGGATGCGGTCCAACATCCCTTGCCATTGTAATTTCAACCTTAACCGGGCAGACGGTGACTCCTGAGATGACCTGCGCGTTTTCCATTGCAAACGGGGAATATATCTATGGGCTTGGAACATGCCATTCCTTTCCGATGAATGCAGCCCATCACTGGGGACTTAACTGTGAAAGGGTAGGAAAAGACCGGATGGGGGATATTGTAAATGCCTTAAAAGATGGAAAAATGGTTGTAGAAATCTGCGAAGCCTACACCATAACGGGAAGTGGAAGCGGGCATTTTATTGTTCTGACGGGTGTTACTAAAGATGGCTATATCACCATTGCCGATTGTGCCAGTAGGGAACGTACTGGAAAAGTGTACAGCGTGGAAACGATTGCTTCTTACGGTCGTGACCTGGCAGATGGAGCCTTTTGGATCATTGGAAAATGAGAGGTGGGATTATGGACAGACATTTGAAATATTGGTTGCTTATGGGACTATATTCTTCTGTATTACTGGCAATGCCAATTACGGTACTTGCAAACACGAACACGCAGAATTCTACAGATCTTCCCCAGATTGTTTCCTGGGATGACGGACATGGATATCTGGAAAGTGGAGAAATGCTTCGGAATGGCTGGGGCTATGATACCGTCAATCCAGCTGGAAAATATGTGCTCTTTGATGAAGAGGGTGCTATCCTTAGACGCTCGGAATCCATGGAAGCAGGGTTGGAGGATAATTATACAGGTACCGAACAGGTTCCGGCAGTCATTGCATTTCGGGCACAGGTTTTTGACGGATTTGCTGGTACGATAGAGGCTATTTTAGAAGAACAAAATGGGGTAACCCAAACGGTATTCCTAAATGCGGACAACTTCTATGAGTGGAATCTGTCCACTGGAAGTGGAACTTATCGGATTCAGTCTGTAAGTGCAACGGAGGGAGATCTGTCTTTTGTAACAGAGTTTTCGAATATGTATCAGAATCTTCCAGAAGAAGGTCTCCTGGTGCAAAAGATTACAGTAACAGAGGTCGTTATAGAGAAAATCCCTGCAGCAGGGGAAGAATCTCAGGCTGCAGAGAAAAATGAAAATCCTATTGATGAAATGAATGTGCTTCCGCAGAAAGGACAGGAAGAGGAGACAGAGGGGATTTTAGAAAATCAAGCACAGGAGGTGAATATCGTGGATGCAGTAAAACAGAAGAATCCATTTATACTGCTCGGCGTAGGGGTGGCTCTAATTGCCGCAATCGGTGGCCTGATATGGTCTAAAAAGAGATAACAGGAAAGGAGCTTCACAAAAAATGACACAAAATGACCATTCAGACGTATATATCATTCCACCTAATTTTGTAAGAGATGGAACTTTGTTCTCTGGAAGGGCAGAAGCCCGAAATGTGGTAGAAGCAGCATTTTTGGCACTCGTTGGAATCCGCTTTTTAGTATTTTTAAATCTTGGAATAAAAGGGAAGATTTATGTCGGGATCATCCTGATTCTGCCGCTTGTGATATTGGCAGTAATCGGTGTCCAGGGCGAAAGTCTTTCCTCTTTTCTTATTCAGCTGTTTTCGTATATGGTGAAAAGGCGTGTTTTAACTGCACCAAGCGGTCAGTACCGTTTGAAACGAAACCGCCGTATCCGGAAACAGCAGAAGAAACGCTGCAGACGGGAACATAAAAAGAGAAAAAAGGAGGGTGGCAGAGATCGGAAGCGAAGTCGAAGAACTGAAGAGAAAACTGAAGGAGGCGAAGAAATCCGAGAAACTCGAAAAAAGGGAAAAACGGCAGCAGGAGCGTGAGCGAAAGAATACTGCCAGACTTCAAAAACGCCAGGATGTGCAGGAAGAAAAACTTCGGAAAAAAGAAGACAGATTACAGGCGCAAAAAGAAAAACGGGAAGCTGTCGCCCGGTTCCATGAACAGGAAGCAGAAGAACGCAGCCTCCGGAAAAATCTGGCTGTGCAGACAGAGGAAGAAACTGTAAAGGAAAAACAGCCTATTCCGGTGAAAGATACAGAACAGGTAGAAACAAAAGGCAGGGAAGAGAACGCCGGTGACCTGGATATTCTTCCAGTGACCTGGGCTTCGTCCTATTTGCCAATCAGTCAGATAAAAAATGGAGTGATTCAAACAAAAGATGAAAGGTACATTAAGATCATTGAAATTTTGCCTATCAACTTTCTGCTCCGTTCTGCGTCTGAGAAAAGAAATATCATTTATTCTTTTGCCTCGTATCTGAAAATTGCACCACCAAACCTGCAGTTTAAGGTTTTATCCAAGAAAGCGGATATTAAAGAATATATAGAGAAGATACGAAGAGAAGCAGAACAGGAACCAGATGAACGATGCAGAATCTTACAGGAAGATTATGCAAAGCTCCTGACACAGCTAGGAACCCGGGAAGCCATTACACGCCGTTTCTTTCTCATTTTTGAATATCCATTAAGCGGAACCAAATCTGTAAACGAAAGAGATATGTTTTTGTATTTACAGTCTGCAGTACAGACTGCGAAGAAATATCTTGCCATGTGCGGAAATGTGGTCCTGGAACATAAAAATGAAACTCGGTTTTGTGTGGAAGTGTTTTATCAGCTTTTAAATCGGGATACGAGCCTTAAAACAACGTTGGATGAGCGGATTGAAAAAGTACGGAATCATTATATCTTGGAAAACGGGAAAGAAAGTGTGGCAAAAATTCCGGTGACAGAGCTGATTGCACCAGATTCTTTGAATTTTAAAAGCTATAAATATGTGATTCTGGATGGCATTTATCATGCCTACCTCTATATTCCATCTGGCAGATATCGTTCCAGGGTGCCTGCTGGATGGCTTTCCCTTCTCATTAACGCTGGTGAGGGAATTGATATAGATTTGTTTTTCTTTCGCCAGGATAAAAATAAAAGCATGGAGCGGATCGGGCGGCGGATCCGTTTGAACCGCTCAAAAATAAAAGATACCTTTGATTCCAACAGTGATTTTGACAGTTTAAGTGAATCCATTCAGGCAGGTTATTACCTGAAACGTGGACTCTCTGGAAGCGAAGAATTTTACTATATGAGCACCTTAATTACCGTTACAGGGCATAGTGCGCGGGAAGTTGAATGGCGCTCAAAAGAGATGATAAAGCTGTTAAATTCGCAGGATATCGGGGTATCCAAGTGTCTATTCGGGGAAGAACAGGGATTTTTGTCCTCTCTTCCCCTGTTGTGCCTGGATAAGAAAATCTATGAAAGATCCAAACGAAATGTTCTAACATCAGGAGCTGCGGCCTGCTATCCATTTACTGCCTATGAAATGTCGGATAAAGATGGTATTTTGATGGGCGTGAATAAGGCAAACAGTTCCCTTGTTCTGGTGGATATTTTCAATACGTCTGTTTATAAAAATGCCAATATGGTTATATTCGGGACTTCTGGTTCCGGAAAGACGTTCACCATGCAGCTTATGGCGCTACGTATGAGAAGAAAAAATATCCAGGTATTTATCATTGCCCCGGATAAAGGACACGAATTTGCCAGGGCCTGCAATAACATTGGTGGCACATTCATTCAGATTTCGCCAGCATCTTCCAATTGTATCAACGTTATGGAAATCAGGCAGTCTGATAAAGCTACCAGTGAGCTGTTGGATGGATATGTTTCGGAACGTTCAGAACTAGCCGTGAAGATCCAAAGCCTGCATATCTTTTTCAGCCTTCTGGTACCAGATATGACGCATGAGGAAAAGCAGCTTCTTGATGAGGCTATGGTGATCTGTTACCAGGAAAAGGGAATCACCCATGATAACCAGAGTCTGTTTGATCCGACAAAGCCAGGGGGTTATAGAAAAATGCCAATCCTGGGAGATTTACACGAAGTCCTTCTTCGAAAGGAAGAGTGTAAGCGGCTTGCCAATATCTTAAATCGTCTGGTGAACGGTTCCGCAGCCAGCTTTAACCAGCAGACGAATGTGGATCTGAATAATAAATATGTGGTACTTGACATTTCTGAATTATCAGGAGATCTGCTGATTGGAATGTTTGTAGCACTTGATTACGTATGGTCTCGGACGAAGGAAGACCGAACCAGAGAAAAAGCAATCTTCATTGATGAAGCCTGGAAGCTGTTGTCCTCTAATGAACTTGCAGCTGACTATATCCAGGGAATCTACAAAACCATTCGTGCTTATGGTGGAGCTGCAATCAGTGCCTCACAGGATCTTGTTGATTACTATGAGTTGAACGGAGGCAAGATTGGAAGAGGAATCTTAAGCAACGCGAAAACCAAAATCATTTTAAACCTGGAGGTGGCAGAGGCAGAGCTGATACAAAAGGAACTGGATTTATCAGAAGCGGAGTTTAATTCTATTGTTCACTTTGAGAGAGGTTGTGGACTTATTTCAACAAATAGCAATAACCTGGTTGTTGAGTTTAAAGCAAGTCAGTTAGAAAAGGATCTGATCACAACAGACCGGAAGGACCTGCAGAAATTAAAAGGCAGGATTCAAAAGTATGGGGAATCCGCTTATGGAAACACGGAATGACACATAAAGGACGTATAGAAAACGTATAGAGTACGGCATATATGACGCATTCGTGTTTGAAAAAATGGTAAATGTCATTCATGACGTATAGAAAGACACATATAAGACGTATTATCACAAAAAATGTGAATGTTGTTATAAATGACGTAAAGAAAACGTCCTTTATGCGTCATAGAGATAATTGAAAAGATTGGCTGGAGGTATTAAAAAATGGAGAATAAACAAAGACCTGTCATTGCTGAAACCAGAGAGCTTGTGCAGAAATACCATGTTTTGGAAAAGGCACAGATTTATGCTTATTTTGCATTAGATGGCAGGGATCATTTTGTAGGAAAAGCATTTAAGGCGTTGGAAAAAGAGCGGCAGGTTTTCATTCATCCAGAACTGGAAGTGGTGGCAGCAAGTGAGGAAGCAATTGCTGCTAAGGATCTGGGAACTATGAAGGCTGTCTGGGTACTGGTTGATGTGATGAAAAAGAAACAAGTGGAAGAACACTTTCCTGCTTCGAAGGAAGAGTATCCGGTACGGATCGTATTCTACGGAGAGGGAGAAATCTTTGATATTTTGTACATTTCAGAGGCGGAAGTTACGGTGGTAAACAATCTGTTTTCGCGGAAAAAAATTGACAGTTGCGGACATATTATTGTAGTCGAAAATCCCGATTATATATCGGCTATTCACATAGCGGATGTGATTGGGTATTGTGTTGTGAAAGAAGGTGGGGAAGTCGAGTATTACCAATATAGTCAAGGCGGATCAGAAGAATAGTACTGAGCCGTTTGGAAAAATTAAGGACCAGCTGGATGAGACTCAGGCTTTAAGCTGGCGGATGGAGCAATATATGGCGGAGTCGCGGAATGTTCTTACTTCGTGTGTCCGTTTAAAATCGGAACTTCAATATGATTATTTCACGGAGTTAGTCCTGGAAGCCGCAAAAACATCTGAAAAATTAACCGATAAGCTTCGAAGGCTTACCTTAGAAGTGACAGTTAACCCAGTTCAATACGAAAACTACAAGGCGGAGCTTGTGACCATTCATGGAATCGAGGTGGAATTTTCTGAGGGAATCCTAAAGGTGGCATTGCCACTTCTGGTGCCCCATAGAAAAGATTTTTACACGGATTTTTTATACAAGCCACTGCATACAGCACTTCAGAACTGGTGCTTGGAACGGGTAAAAAAGGCGCTGGAAATCCCATTTTTCGAAGAATGCCTTGTCTGTTTTGTGCATGTTTATAATAAAAATCTGCCTTTGGTAGGACGTGTTCGGGATCACGATAACATTGAGGAAAAACATGTACTGGACATTGTTTCCAGTTTCTGTATGAAGTCAGATAGTGGTTTTTATGTGGATACTTTTCATACAACTAGGCTTGGAATGGAAGATGGCACATTATTATATGTGATGGAGGCTAAGAAATTTCCAGGTTGGATCCGTGAAAACAGCCAGCTTTTGGATATCGAAAAAGAAGCACTTTAAGATCAGAAAAATTCGATATATAGAATAGGCATTTAAGTGTTTGAAAAATAAGGCATTTTGGGATATGAGAATCCAGAAAAGATACCCAAGTATTCAACATATAGGGTACAGATTCTTATTGATTTTGAGTGGGAGGTGGAAATGAAAAAGGAGGATGTGTTGTTAAGACTGATTGCGATATCAGGGGAATTGCCAGCAGGCCTGGTAGGAGAAATTGTAGAATCAGAATCTTATGCAGCAGCTCTTATTACCAGGCTGAAAAAGGAAAATTATATCTCTGTGAGAAATGCAGGCGGATATAAGGGGTATGTGTTAAGGGGTAAAGGGAAAAGGTATCTTCTGGAGAGGTATGAAGATGACCTTTCCTTTTTTCTTTCTGGATCTGCACAGACCAATCATGTGAAAAGTGAACCGGAAAAGAGGCTGCGGCTTTATCGGATGAGCGAGGTATGGGTCTTTCTTTGGAAGATGGGTATTGAGATTTTTCAAAGCCAGAAGCCAGATCTTGGAAATGGGTTTGAAAAAAGTGGGAAAAAAGCAGTGTATTATGGCAGTCTGGAATACAAAGAGAGCGCAGAAGCAATCAAGGGTTCCAGAGCCTGCGGCGTGCTACTTACCGGGGATACAGCTTATGTCGTTTACAACACCATGGCAAAAAGAATGAAATGGGCGCAAAAGATGGAAATGGCAATGCGTACCTGGACCGAACGTATGCTGTTAATTGGTGGAGGATTACGACAGGCTGATTCGCTTATCTTGGGAAATACTATGGATTTCCTTCTTGAACTTTTAAATAGTGATGGCGGTGTTCGCAAAAATCTATATCAGGTAGATGATGTGTACGAACACTATTATTACATCCCGCGGACAGATAACGCAAAGGTTCAGATGGAGCTTCTATTAACTTCCTGGAAACGGGAGAAGATAAAAAATCTGTTAGCAACATTAGTAAAGTATCCAAGGCGTAAACAATACGCCTTAAGCGAGGGCTTTGATAAGGACATGCAGCTAATCTATTTCTGTCATGAATTGGATATGCGTCATTTGTGTCGCATAAAGCAGGAAATTGGCTGGAAGCAGAAAGGAACAATCATCTGCTTAGATTACCAGGCGAATGTGCTCAGAGCATATTTTGGAGAGGGGGTGAGGGTTCGTGAGCTGAATACAGATAAAATCATGGAATATCTGACTAAGGGCAGGGACGAATAAGCCCACAGTCTAAGTCAGGAGGTGTCTATGAGTAATCTATTTGACACTGGAAGTGAAACAGTAAACAGGATGTGCCGCCTGCAGTTTACGGGAAATGTCATTCCGTCCACCTGGTATCACACAATTAAAAAAGAAACCGGAAAACCAAACCTGAATGCAATCATTATTCTGGCAGATATTGTGTACTGGTATAGGCCGATGGAAATCCGGGATGAGGCAACCGGGCAGTTGTGTGGATTCAAAAAGAAATTCCAGGCTGACATTCTACAGAGAAACTATCAGCAGTTGGCGGATCAGTTTGGTATCACGAAACGAGATGCGGTGAACGCTATCGTTGAACTGGAAAAGCTAGGAGTGGTAACAAGGGTATTTCGGACAGTCAACATCAAAGGGCAACTTTACTCCAATGTCATGTTCCTAAATCTGGATGTAGATGTATTAATTCAATTAACCTATCCGGAAACGTTGGAAAATGCATTCATAGGGATACCAGATACCCCCTATCACTCATTTGGGGGACAGCCCCCACCGAAAAAAGTGACAGGGGTCACTAATATAAGTGAGAGGGTATCCCCGAAAAAAGTGACAGCTGTCCCCGATTTGGGGGAGACATATACAAAGAATACATACAAAGACTTTAACAAAGATTTCTCCCTCTCTTCATATCGGGAAGTGGAAGATCAGATAAAACGGCAGATTGAGTATGAAAACCTGATATTGGATCATCCACATGATGACAGAGTAGGGGAAATATTGGGATTGATCGTGGATGTGATGACTTCTTCAGCAGAGATAATCCGGGTGAACAGGGAGGAAAAGTCAGTAAATGTGGTAAAGGCCCAGTTCGCAAAGCTAACGAAAGAGCATGTGGATTTTGTGTTGTTCAGTATGGATTCTAATACTACAAAAGCCAGGAATATCCGGGCGGTTCTTCTAACAGCCCTGTATAATGCGGTAAATACCATGAGCAGCTATTACGACAACCTATATCAATACAATATGGCAGAAGAAATGAGAGGGAATGAGAGGAAAAAGGATGTTTAAAAAATTTGATAAATGGAAACTGGTTCTGGTTGTGATTGGGGCAGTATTGCTGGCAGGATATCTGGGAGGATTTTTATATATTCTTTTTGGAGATGCAAATGTTGACTTAAACCCTATTCACTGTATGGCTGCAGGATGGACCAGCACCGGGGGCAGGATGTGGATCCTGTTCTCTGTTCTGGTGCTTTTCTTTCTTACGGCACTTGTGATTTATCGGGGAAGTGAAAATCCATTGCAGGATGAGCGTGGCTTTGAATTATCCGACCAGGGAACCTATGGAACCGCTGGTTTTATGAAAGAAGAGGAACAGGCGGAGATCTTAAGAGCAGATAAATCAATGGACGGCGTAAACGGAATCATATTTGGTCGGGAGCTTGGAACCGGTAAGGTTCTAAGCCTTCCGGTAAATTCCAGGCTGAACCGGAATATAGCTGTTTGCGGCTCCCAAGGTTCTATGAAATCCAGAGCATTTGCAAGGGTGATGGCATTACAATGCGTACGCCGTGGGGAGAGCATGTATATCACAGATCCAAAGTCTGAACTTTATGAGGATTTATGTGCTTATCTGAAGGAGTCAGGATATGTGGTAAAACAGTTAAATCTGATTCAGCTGACACATTCAGATGCCTGGAACTGTCTGGCGGAAATTGATGAGGGAGAGCTGATCGATGTATTCTGTGATGTTGTCATTCGTAACACCACAGACAAATTTGATCATTTTTACGATAATGTGGAGATGGATTTATTAAAAGCTCTTTGCCTGTATGTGTATGAGGAATATCCACCAGAACAGCGAACCTTTGCTGAAGCATATAAACTCTTGCTCAATAAAAGTGTCGATATGCTGGATTCGATTTTTGAAAGATTGCCAACGAACCATCCGGCTAAAGGGCCTTATCAGCTCTTTGCAAAAGCAGAAAAGGTAAAAGGAAATGCGGTGCTTGGACTTGGAACCAGGTTACAGATTTTGCAAAATAAACTGGTACAACAGATTACCAGTCATACGGATATTGATCTTTCCCTTCCAGGAAAAGAAAAGTGTGCATATTTTTGTATCACATCCGATCAGGATTCAACATTTGATATGCTGGCAACTCTTTTCACTTCATTTCTAATTATCAAACTGGTTCGTCTGGCGGATCGAACAGAAGAACGCGTGCTGCCGGTTCCTGTAAGCTTTATCCTTGATGAATTTCCGAATATCGGTGTGGTCCCGGACTTCAAAAAGAAGCTTGCTACAGCCAGATCCAGAAGGATCGGGATGAGTATTTTGTTTCAGAATATCCCACAGCTTCAGAACCGTTACCCAGACAATCAGTGGGAGGAAATCCTTGGAGGATGCGATTTCTCAATCTTCCTTGGGTGTAATGATATGACAACTGCGACCTACTACAGTGACCGGACAGGAGAGATTACGGTATCGGTGGCTTCTGTCCGGAAAAACTTTTATACCATCCGAGCAACGGATTATGTACCGGAATATTCAGAGTCAAAATCCCTTGGAAAAAGGCAGCTGCTTCTTCCTGATGAGGTGCTTCGTTATCCCTTAAACCAGGGGATTTTAATTATCCGAGGACATAATGTGTTGAAATTCCAGAAAATGGACTATACCGAGCATGAAGATGCAAAGAAGCTCCGGCTGGAAAAAGTATTGGAACACATACCAGACTGGCACAAAGAATGGGAAAAGGAAAAATCACAGGAACAGCCTTTTTCACATCTGGGGCAGGATAATGAGGCATCTATTTCACTTCCGCCTAAATCCAGTACGGATGAAGCGTGTGAAGAACCGCTCGCTGTAGATGCAAAGCCCCAAAAGAAACCAGGCAAAAAAACAGAATCCAAGCCGGGTGTAACGAGAGTAGAAGATTTGTTCGCTGGGAGGGAGGTGAATGCGGATGACAATTGATCTGTCACAGATCAAAGAGAATTCCATGGTACGGTATGGTTTTAAAATCCTTCTCATGAGGGAATTTGATATTCATATAAAAGAGAATGATTATAACAGGCTCATAGCAGCGGCAGGCTGTATTGAAATATATGATTCCATGGAAGAGTTCCTGGAAAAGAGTGGCTGGAAAAGAGATAACCCGGAACTGGGCGAAAAAAGCTATTTATTGGATAACCATATTTGCAGGTATATCCAGGGAAAAGTCTGGTATTTTTCAAGGCTTCGGTACGAGAACCAAGCGTAGGGAAGAAAAAGTCGAATTGTTTTATAAAGCTATTGATTTTTACAATAAATCGTGCTAACATGAAGAAACATAATTTGTTTTTATCTTTTAATATTTAGGTCTATCGACCGAAAAATTCAGGGTTATTTGCAGAAGAGATTGTTCGGATTTTGCAGATAGCTCTGAATTTTTTTGGCAAAAAGGGTAGCAAAAAAGGAGACTTCAGAAGGAAGTAAAAGTCTCCTTTTTTGAGGTTCCTATTTGGGGACCAAAGGCCATACTTAAAATAACAAGTTGCAGCTGCGATTAGGGGCGCTGCTAAAAAAACACTGTTTTTAAGTAGGAGAAAATAATGAAACAAGTATGAAAAAACCTTTAAAAAATTTAGCATCTTTATTATAATTGAAAAATGAAAACAAGTCAATGGATTTTGAATGAAAATTGTTGAAAATGTGAAAATTATAATCAAAAATCAGAAAATTAAAACAAAATACTTTAGGAAATATGGGAATATCCTTTGCGCCAAAAATCTTGACACGGTTTATTAGGCTCTCTATAATGATGGTGTATTTCGTTTTTTGATTTCTAAGAGTAAACTGGGGGAAGATTTTTGACAAAAGAGGCAATTTATCAGTATGTAAAAGAGCAATATGGAACAACACCGGAGCATCTCTGGAAGAAAGATCCTAAGTCAGCGGTGCTTCGGCATAAAAACGGAAAATGGTATGCAGTTTTTATGAATGTAGATAAGAATAAATTAGGAATTCCGGAAGAGGGAAGCGTAGACATTATGAATGTGAAATGCAATCCGGAGTTAAATGGGTTTATTGCACGAACCTATGGGATTAGGCCAGGGTACCACATGAATAAGGAGCATTGGATATCTGTAGTATTGGATGGCTCTGTTGGAGATGGTAAAACACTGGATTTTTTGGATATGAGTTATGATTTAATTGATACGGGAAGAAAATAATTTTTTTAAATACCCTTTAGGAATAGAAATAAACCTAAAGGGTATTTTCCTCTTAAGCGATATACAAGGGAGGATGTATTATTCTTTATCTTAAGAGGGAAGCTTCCTGGTTGCAGTAAATACATCTATATTTTCCACTGGAGGACAGTTTGAAGATGTGCTCACAGTTTGCTTCCGTACTGGTAATGCAGCGGGGATTTTTGCATTTGATTACATTCTTTAACGTTTTTGGCGGAACAGGGTGGTATTTTTTTACCACTTTTCCATCACGGATCACGATCAGCGTGACACCCTCATTTAAGTAACCAAGGACTTCCAGACGCTCAGGCTCTGTAAGCCCCTCTATTTTAATCAGGTCTTTACAGCCGTATTTTTCACTTCTTACAGACTGCAAAAGGGCAACGGACTGTTTCTGGGAGTCCAGTTCCAGAAGCTTGTAAATATCCATTCCTTTTCCAGCCGGGATATGATCGATCACAATTCCGTTTTGGATAGATTCAATCTTTAACATTACAGCACCGTCCTTCCTGTCAGCGGATCCGGGATTTCAAGCAGAGCCATGATCAATGCCATACGGATATATTTTCCGTTCTGCACCTGGTCAAAATAAGCGGCTCTTGGATCCTGGTCCACGTCTGTGGCAATTTCGTCCACCCTTGGGAGAGGATGGAGAACCGGCATATCCGGCTGTGCCAGATTTAATTTTTCCCGGTTTAAAATATAGGTATCCTTTAACCGGACATAATCTTCCTCGTTAAAGAAACGTTCTTTCTGAACTCTTGTCATATAGAGCACGTCCAGCTTGGGAAGGGTTTCCTCCAGGCTGGTGACTTCTTTGTAAAAAGAATGGTTTGGCTTTAAGGTCTCTTCCATCACGTAATCCGGGATCTTAAGTTCCTCCGGGGAGATGAAGTAAAACTCGTTTCCAGGATGACGTACCAGGCTGTTTACCAGGGAATGTACGGTGCGTCCAAATTTCAGATCCCCGCAAAAGCCAACTGTCAGATGATCCAGATGACCTTTCCTCTGACGGATAGTCATAAGGTCAATCAGTGTCTGGGTTGGATGGTTATGACCGCCATCCCCGGCATTAATTACTGGCACTGTGGCATACATGGAGGCACGAAGGGGAGCGCCTTCCTTGGGATGCCGCATTGCAATGATATCTGCATAGCAGCTTACCACCCGGGCGGTATCAGCTACCGTTTCTCCTTTTGTGGCACTGGACTGCTCAGCACCAGCAAAGCCAAGGGCCTTTCCTCCAAGGCTTAGCATGGCAGATTCAAAGGAAAGACGTGTTCTGGTACTTGGCTCGTAAAAAAGAGTAGCAATCTTTTTCCCATCCGCCACATGGCTGTACACTTCCGGATTTTCTGCAATGCGGTCTGCCAGATCCAGAACTTTTGTAGTTTCTTCAAGGGTAAAATCAAGTGGATCGATCAAATGTCTCATAACCAGGCTCCTTTTGTTAAAAACTGATCCCGTCTGGCTCCGACGGAAATAAACTGGATCTCATGGTTCAAAAGCTGCTCCAGGATACGGATGTAGGCTTTGGCATTCTCCGGAAGCTCTTCATACGTCCGGCAGCCGGAAATATCGCATTCCCAGCCCGGGAGCATTTCTACTACAGGGACAAAGCTGTCCAGTTCATCCATAGGGTCAAAATCCATGGTCACAACACCGTCACGTTTGTAGCCTGTGATCACGGGAATCTCTTTCATGGAACTTAAGACATCCATTTTGGTAAGTGCGATCTGATCTGCATTCTGGCATTTTAATCCATAACGGCTGGCTACGGCATCAAACGGTCCCACCCTGCGGGGACGGCCTGTGGCAGCACCATATTCACCGCCCGCTTTTCGAAGCTCTTCTTCCCAGGCATCGGACATTGCCTTTTCTGCTACAAAAGGACCGGCACCAACACAGGTAGAATATGCTTTTAAAACGCCCACCACATGATCCAGGGATTTTCCCGGAATTCCGGCACCGATCGGGCCATAGGCAGAAATGGTAGAGGAACTTGAGGTATAGGGGAAAATACCATAATCAATATCCCTCATGGCGCCAAGCTGGGCTTCCAGCACTACCTTTTTGCCCTCTGACAGTGCCTGTTCCAGAAACTCACCCGTGTCTGCAATATAGGAGCCAAAGAGTTCTGCCTGTTCCTCACACCAGGTGAGAAGAGCAGGGTAAGACATTGGCTCCTGATGATAGCAGCCTGCAAGCTCCAGGTTTTTTGCCTCCAGCATGGTTTTTAATCTGGCTTTTACGGAATCCTCTTTTAAATGAAGCAGATTCCCAAGACGAAGGGTTTTCTTACGGTACTTGTCACTGTAGGCGTAGGCGATTCCACGGCGGGTAGAGCCAAAGGCGCTGCCGGTTTTTGCCAGCCGGTTTTCTTCTAACTCATCCTGTACCTTGTGCCATGGCATGGAGATCGTGGCACGCTTTGAAAGCTTCAGATGATCCGGTGTAACCCGGATTCCTTTTTTCTCTATTTCATGGATTTCCCGGGAAAGATGTTCCAGATCGACTACCATTCCGTCCCCGAGGACACATACCACACCTGGATGTAAGATACCAGATGGGAGAAGATTTAAGACAAATTTACCCTGGTCGGTGACCACTGTGTGACCTGCGTTGTTGCCGCCCTGGTAGCGGACTACCACATCTGCCTGCTCCGCTAAAAGATCGATCACACGGCCTTTTCCTTCATCGCCCCAGTTTATACCGGTTACTGCTGTAAGCATTTGTTCCTCCTTTGAAAACACGTTCCTGTTTCCCTTTTTTATTCGGGTACATAATACGCTTGACGTAGGAATAAGTAAAAACTATAATTGATATAATTGGAATAAATATATGATATGCCAAAAGAAAAGGAAAAATATTATGGACGTAAATTTCGAGTATTACAAGATCTTTTATTATGTGGCAAAATACCACAACTTTACCAAGGCCGCCCAGGCGTTAAACAACAGCCAGCCTAACATCACCCGGGCCATGAACTGTCTGGAACAGCAGCTGAATACCACTTTATTTATCCGTACTAACCGCGGTGTACAGCTTACCCCGGAAGGAGAGCGGCTTTATACCCATGTGCTTGGTGCAATGGAGCAGTTTCAGGCTGCAGAAGAGGAGCTGGCGGACAGCTCCGGGCTTTCCCACGGAAGTATAGCAATTGGCGCCAGCGAAACTGCCTTGAATATTTTCCTGCTTGATAAATTAAAAAATTTCCATATGACTTATCCGGGAATCCGGCTGAAGCTTTATAACCATTCCACCCCGGAAGCCATTGAATCCGTAAAAAGCGGAAAGATCGATTTTGCAGTAGTTTCCACTCCGGCAGAGGTGGATTCCCCATTGAAACAGATCATGCTCATGCCCTTCCAGGAGATTCTGGTTGGTGGTACCACTTTTACAGCGCTTGGAAGCCAGGAGCTTTCCCTTCGGGAGGTAAAGAACTATCCGCTGATTTCTCTTGGACGGGAAACTATGACCTATAAATTTTACAACAGTGTATTTTTATCCCATGGCCTGGATCTTTCCCCGGATACGGAAGCTGCCACTGCGGACCAGATCCTGCCGCTTGTAAAATGCGAGCTTGGCCTTGCCTTTTTGCCCCAGCCAATGGCAGCGCCCTCCCTTCTGAAAAAAGAAATCGTACAGATCCCACTAAAAGACGAAATCCCGGAGCGTCAGATCTGTCTGGTGTATGACAGCCAGCATCCTATGGGCGCTGCGGCAAGGGAATTAAAAAACACAATTGTAGCTGGGCGGGTTTAAAACCAGCGTATGGAGAAAATTTTAGTGAGTTGTAAAAAACTTGGAGGAGGTATTCTATGGATTACATCAAAGAAGCAAAAAAACTTGGGTTTTCAAATGCGGCAATCATGGATACACAAAAACTTGTGTTCAAACCGGAATACCGAAAGTTTTGTGAAGAAAATCAGTGTGGATGTTACAACGTGAATCCCGCCTGTCCACCTGAATGCGGAACAGTAGAATCTATGAAACAAAGGGTATTCGCCTATGAAAAAGCGCTTATTCTCCAGACGATACAAAACAAGGATATGGACTACAAAATGGCGAAGCTTGCGCACAATAAACTCACCGAACAGCTGGCCTCTAAAATAATGGAATCTGGAAATACCGACCTGCTGATCATGTCCGCTGGTCCTTACAGGCACCATTCCTGCATGTCCGCCTACTGTGTTGATGCCCAGGAAATGGCAGATGCGGTGGGAATGATCTGCTGGGGGACCGATGATAAGATACGGTATTTTTCACAAATTTTATTTCATGGAAACTTGTAATGGAAAACACATACAACGGTCAATGATATGGCAGACATAAAAATATGATATGAAAGAGAAACCTTTCATCCTATTGCGGTATGACTATAACAATGCTATAATCCCTCCCGAAAAGAGACAAGTACAGCTCTCATCATGATCCAAACAGAAAAAGAGGCGTTTTAGTATGAAAACAGTTTTACCAAGAGAACAGGCTGTAGAAGATATTTTTTCCAAAATCCTGGCTTCCCCGGAGGCATCAAGAAGACTTCGTGAAGTGTTTTACCAGTATCTGGATGATGAACATATGCTGGTGGATGAGGATCCGGACCACTTTTTGCAGGTACTCTTTCACGCTTACCAGAACGGGGATGTAAGTGCCCTTCTTCTGGAATTGTGCGGAAAAAGTATGTTTGATCTGCTCCGCGAAGCCTATCTGATCCCAAGAAAATTCCATGGAAAGGCAGGAGAGAATCCGGTCCTTCTTACCAATGTGGAAGGGAAGCTTCTTAAAGATGTTGGAAAGATGGTTTCCGCCCATGACTATGGAAAATTTAAGGAAACCTTTGACCGGCATGAATGCGTACCAAGATCCAGACTTTATCTGGCAGATGGATATGACATTGTACGCTCTTACACGGATGGATTGGAAATTAAAGAGGAAAAAGAAGAGTGCCAGCGTGGGATTTTAATCCTCTATGCACTTCCGGATACCTGTAAGCTGGGGCTTACAGAAGCGCAGGCTTATGCGGTTGTATGGAAGACTTTCCAGGAGATCCAGCAGGCAGCACCCCGTGCAGTGGTCTTTTACGGACAGGAGACCGGTGTAAAAAAGGAAAATCCTGAGAAACCCTTTGATGAACTTGGCGTTCTGCTTCCCATCCATGAGTTTGAAAAGAAAATGCTCCAGCATATGGAGGAAATTGACGGGATCGTCCTTGCCTGCAGGGAGCGGATGATGGAACTAGCTGGAAATGACAGCCTGAAATTATAAAGGGACTTTTCGGAAGGAAGTGGGCTTATGCAGCCAGAAATGATCAGAAAAAATCACATGGACGTGGAGTGGCATGAATACACCGATGAAAATGGCCAAAATACTCCCGTTATAAATGCAAGCATCACCGAAAAGGCTTCCATTATCGGACGTGTGGGGATCATGTTTTTATCCTGTGGGACTGGAGCCTGGAGGGTCCGAAGCTCCATGAATGCCCTGGCCGAAGCAATGGGAATTACCTGTACCGCAGATATCGGACTGATGTCCATTGAGTACACCTGTTTTGATGGGGAAAATGGCTTTACCCAGTCTTTATGCCTTACCAATACAGGGGTGAATACGTCAAAGCTGAACCGGCTGGAGCATTTTATCCGCAATTTTGAAACAGAGGGAAAAAACATGTCCGGGGAAGAGCTTCACAGCTATCTGGATGAAATTGAAAGGATCCATGGCCTTTATTCCCCGGCTGCCCTGGGACTGGCTGCCGCCATTGCATGCTGTGGATTTACCTTTCTTTTAGGCGGAGGACCAGTAGAGATGTTTTGTGCTTTTATTGGAGCAGGACTTGGAAATTTCCTTCGCTGCAAGCTGACCAAGCATCATTTTACCCTGTTCCTTGGCATTGTTTCCTCTGTCTCCCTGGCATGCTTTGTATATGCAGGATTATTAAAATTAGGGGAAATCCTGTTTGGGATTTCCATTCAGCATGAAGCAGGATATATCTGTGCCATGCTTTTTATCATCCCTGGTTTTCCCTTTATTACCAGCGGAATCGACCTGGCAAAACTGGATATGCGTTCTGGTATGGAACGGCTTACTTATGCACTGATTATTGTTCTGGTAGCCACTATGTCTGCCTGGATCATGGCTATGCTTCTTCACTTACAGCCGGTGGATTTCATAAAGATCCATATGCCTGTTGCAATGTGGATCCTCACACGGCTTATTGCAAGCTTTTTCGGCGTGTTCGGTTTCTCCATCATGTTTAACAGTCCGGTAAGGCTTGCCTGTTCTGCAGCAGTGCTTGGGGCGGTTGCAAATACCCTGCGGCTGGAGCTTGTGGATCTTGCCGCCTTACCTCCGGCAGTGACCGCATTTATCGGAGCTCTGACAGCCGGGCTTCTGGCCTCCCTTCTGAAAAATAAGGTGGGCTACCCAAGGATTTCCGTTACCGTTCCTTCTATTGTGATCATGGTACCGGGGCTTTATTTATACCGTGGATTTTATAATCTTGGAATCATGTCCTTATCTGTGTCTGCCTCCTGGTTTGCAGCTGCACTTCTGATCATTGCAGCGCTTCCGCTTGGACTAATCTTTGCAAGGATTTTAACAGATAAGGCGTTTCGGTATTGTACCTGACAGGTGCAAAAAGCGAGTCACGGAGGGCCAACACCCCTGTTTATGCACCAATCTTAAAAAAAATTACTTTTCCAATCTACAGGGAGGATGCTATAATGGAGGAGACAAAAATAATTCTTTTCTTTTAATAGAGAAGAGTGGAATTTAGAGAAAACAAGAAGTTCTTTATATTGTAAAATGCAGGAGGGTGAAATATGGATTGGGATCTTAAAATAACAGATCTGGAAGGATCTACACCAGAGCACTCTGCTGTAATTGTAAATTTTGTTGCAGCGGTCAGGCACCAGTTAAAAAATAGTACTTGCTATGTATATTCGGATAATGTGCAATACCGTTTCAAAGATAACCAGGGCAATAACAAGATTGTGATTCCGGATGCTTCCATAAACTGCCGTACGAAATCAAGGCGTGGAAACACTTTTACAGATGCGCCACGTTTTGTTATGGAGGTTTTGTCACCATCAACAGAAAATTATGACCGGACAGAGAAAATGCAGCTGTATTGTGAGCAGGAGATTGAAGAGTATTGGATCGTTGACTGGCGTAAAAAAACAGTTGAAATCTATGAACTGGATTATGAGGGGGAGATTCCCAAATACTATCTTTTAAAAACAGTCACAGAAGAAAATAAGGATGAGTTACAACTGCTTCATTTTCCAAAGATAAAGATTACCTTTGACGAATTATTTGAAGAAATTGATTAGTGCTTGTAACCAAGACCGCAATAAATGTGATAGGTGAAATTGCGAAAAAAGGATATTTGATTATAAATAAGAATTGTAAAAGTGATTTGCAAAATAGTGAATCACTTTTTTATTTGAAAATATTTTTTTCAAAAATCCTATTGACACAGAAAAAATCAAATTGCTACATTGGAACTGCAACAGGAAATGGTTTCGAAAATGGAGGGTTTGCGATGAGAAAAGCAAAAAAATGTAACACAGGAAAGAAGAAATTCGTAGTTGTTTGGCTGGCATTGGTAGTTTTGTTCCTTGGAAGCTTTATAAGGCCAGTGGATGTCCAGGCTGCAAAAGTGAAACTGAACAAATCGGCGGTTACCATCTATCGGGGAGCTTCCACGTCGCTGAAAGTATCGGGAAGCAAAAAGAAAGTAAAATGGAGTTCTTCTAAAAAATCCGTTGCATCTGTTTCGGCTTCTGGAAAAGTAACTGGAAAAAAGGGTGGATCAGCATACATCTGTGCAAAAGTGGGAAAACGTACCCTGAAATGTAAAGTGACCGTAAAAGAGCCGAATAAATCCAAACGCCTTAATCTGGCCAAGAAAGAAGCAAAGAAAATCGTAAAAAAATATGTGGCTGCGGATCTGAATGCAAAGGAGCGGGCTTTTGTATTGTTCCGGTATCTGACCGAGCATTGTTCCTGGCAGTTAAACCAGTCTTCAGAAGCCTACCAGAAGAATTATGGAAATGAAGCTTATGCAGCTTTGGTAATGAAAAAAGCAGCCTGCTCAGGATATGCAAAAGCGTACACACTGCTTTGTGAGGCTGCGAATGTTCCGGTACGGCATGTGAATGCCGGCAGCTGGACACACCAGTGGAATGAAGTAAAGGTAAACGGTAAATGGATCAAGGTAGATGCTTACGGTGGAACTTTTGCAGATACAACCGGAATTCGAAGATCCTTAAGAACCTCAGCTGAGGATCAGGAACAGCTGGTATTTCATTTTACGATTGAAAGATGATTTCAGAATGAAAATAGAGAAGCTGGTGCAGAAATGGAATAGGTCTGTAATTGGTATTGACAAATATAGCATAATAAAATTATAATATGTATATAATATTACTATGAAAGCGAGAGGTGATCTTATGAACATTCGTCCATCAGCTGCTATTAGACAAAATTATAATGAGATTGCAGATCTTTGCCGTAAATCTTCAGAGCCTGTTTTTCTGACAAAAAATGGAGAAGGTGATCTTGTGGTGATGGATATTGAATCCTTTAACCGACGGGAGAAAATGTTGAAATTAAGAGAAGAACTGCTTGCTGTTGAAGAGGATCGTCTGGCAGGAAGAACAGGATGCAGTCTTGATGAATTGGACAGTTATCTTGATAATATAATAGAAGAGGGATGAAAATGTCAGAAAGAAGAAAATACAAAGTTATCGTATCGGACCGGGCGAAGCAAATGCTTGGAGTACATATTCGCTTTCTGGCACAGGTAGATAAGGATGCCGCAAGAAATAAGAAAAAAGAATTAATGGAAGCAATGCGTTCATTAGCGTATAGTCCAAATCGTTTTCCTTTTTTGAATGAACCTTATATTCCATGTAATAAATATCACAAAATGTTTGTGAAAAACTGGTATTTGATTTTATATCAAATTGAGGATGATACAGTTTATGTGGATTACATTTTAGACTGTAGAAAAGAGTATAATTGGCTCATCCGTTGAACCAGCAGTTGTACTTATTTGCAACTAAAATGTGACATGATTGCAACATATCTAAAAATGCAGAGATGTATCGCTGGAGGTGAGCATCCCTGCATTTTTTATGGGTACATTGTGATTCAATTGAAATAGTATGAAAGAACTATAAGGGGTATCGGTGGTTCACGGTAATTGCTTGTGTATTAACAAAAGCTTTATACAGATGAATGTAATCACTTAAAAAGGTGCAGGTTAATCAAAAAGATTGTGTTTATTCGCTCTTTTCTGAGCAATTTCATATACTTCTTCGTCTGCTCGGACGCCGATTACAATAATCATCATAGACGATTCGGTACGGCGAAGCTGATATACAACACGCAAACCAGCAGAGCGGAGTTTGATTTTCAGAAGTCCGGCAAGATTAGTACTGCTGTGATTACCAAGCGGTTTTCCATAACCTTGTTCTTCAACAGGCAGTGGATTTTGCTGAACTTTTTTGATGGCCTTCAGAACAAGAATACGCTGACTTCCATTTAGGTCTTTTAAGTCTTTTTCTGCTTCAGGAAGGTATTCTAGTTTCCAATTCATTCAATGTCTACCTCGTCAAAACCGGTAAGATTGTCTTCTGTAATACCAAGACGGCGGTTCATTTCTTCCTCAGAAATTAAAGTGGCAGGATTAAAGTGTGCCATACGTTCAGAAGCAACGGCAAGAAGACGAGCATCATTTACCTCATCCATTAGACGGACGTATTCTTCAGGGGAAATGAGAACACATTCTGCAACGTTGTTTTTCATTACGACTTTAGCACCACTCTGCTTCACATCTTCAAAAATTTTTCCAGCAAGGCCACGGTTAAATTGGCTGATCGGAACCGTATTTTTAATTGCACTCATAACAGATGCCATAATCGTCAACTCCTTTCTTTACTTGTATTATAGCAGATACCTGCAAAATATCAACTAATTAATCAATATATTTACTGATAAATATACGCGAAATGGAATCCTTTAGGTATTGCCTTTCGGGTGATGGTGATTTTATCTCCTAATGATTGAAATATCTTCTAAAAAATAGTGAAATTTAGGAGATAAATAATTACCTGGGAGATTGGTTATAAGAATTTACTGGAATAAAAAATTTATTAGGCTTGAACTTTTGAAGATTTTTGCAGCCAATATTAGCAAGTGTATTTATTTGCAACTAAAATGCGACACGATTGCAACATCCATAATATTGACTTCAGATTCTCTTTATAATAGAATGGTACTCGTAAAAAGAAGGCACGAAAAAGCAGTTTGTTTATGCAGGCTGCTTTTTTTGTGCCTTCTTGTCGTATAAATAATAGGAGGGCAACACATGGCGAACACAAAAAAAGCAATTGAAGAAGTAACGGAAAAAGAAATTCCACGCGCAGCCTATGAAGGTGTCTTAACAATCGACGTTGACGCACAGGTGGAGAGCGCACAGGAGCAGGAGGATACCAGATGGCACCAGCTACTTAATGCACACCGTACCAGAAAGGTACTCACAGGCCAGCTTGGTGGTATTGAGAAGCTGGAAAGCGGCTGGATGGTTGCAGTAACTTATTACAACGGTTTTCGTATTATCATCCCGATGAATGAAATGATGATTAACTTAAGCGGAGACGGCCGGGAGAACGCAGACACCTTAAACCGCCAGGTTCGTATTGCCAACAACATGCTTGGCTGTGACATTGATTTCATTATCAAGGATCTGGATACCAAAAGCCGGAGTGTGGTAGCCTCACGAAAGGATGCCATGCTGAAAAAGCGTCAGACTTTCTACATTGGAGAAGAAGGGGAGAAGCCGCTCCTGTATCCCGGAAGAATCGCAGAAGCCAGGGTGATCGCAGTAGCACCAAAAGTAGTACGCCTGGAGGTGTTTGGTGTGGAAGTATCCGTCCGGGCGCGTGATATGGCCTGGGAGTGGATGCTGGATGCCAGTGAAAAATTCCAGGTTGGTGACCTTGTCCAGGTTATGGTTAATAAAGTAGATGGTCAGGAACCAGAACAGATTAGCGTGGAAGTGGATGCCAAAACCCCGACGGCCAATCTCAATAAAGATAATCTTCGGAAATGCCACCGTCAGGGCAAGTACACAGGTGTGATCACAGAAGTTTATAAAGGCACGTATTTTATGAGGCTTGATATCGGGGTGAATGCCGTGGCATATTCGTGCAACATGCCAACCCTTCCGGGAAAGGGAGATAAAATCGGAATTGTAGTGACCAGAATTAACGATAATTACGAAGTCGCAGAAGGGATTATCACAAGGCTGATTAAAAGATATAAATAAAAATTAAAACTAACGAAAATCCTATTGACACAGAAAATGCGATTTTTTTAAAATCGGGACAAACAGGAAAGGAGACGAATGAAATGGCAAAAATGAAGAAAAAACAGCAGAATGAAAAACTGTATTGTCCCTACTGTGGCGGGCTGGCGGTGCTGCGTCCAGCAGAGTATGTTTATGGTGAGCGTAATTTAAATCCTGATAACTATTTGTATGTTTGCAGTGGTTACCCATCCTGTGATTCTTATATTGGAGTCCATAAAAAGAGTATGCGGCCTATGGGAACTCTGGCAAATGGGGATCTTCGCCATAAACGGATTGAAGCACACCGGGCGTTAAATAAGGTGGTACAGGCTGGCATCATGACCAAACATGGTGCTTATATCTGGCTGCAGAACCGCCTGTGCCTGCGGGAAAAGGACATGCACATTGGAATGTTCTCCGAGTACCGGTGTGAGGAAACTATTCGGGAGTGTAATACACTTATGGAACAATATGCAAAAACGAACCGAAGTTCTTCCTGCGAGAAGAAAATAATGGCAGCATGAGAAATGGAAAAAATATCCTGCGTATGCAGGCGGATGAGGAAGATGTCTACCACCTGATGGATCTAAGGGAACGGTATTTTGTACTGATCGGAGCAGGCTCCCTTATAGAGGGAATCGCGGCTTATTTTCTGTTTTTCCAGATCCGATGCTGGGATCTCATATATCTGTGTGCGGCACTTTTCCTTGGGATTTTTCTTCTTCTAAGGCAGTCAAACAAAATCAGTAAAAGAATCATGGAAGCGGAAGTCTGTTACATGGAGCTGGATGAATTCAGTCTGGCAGTCTGCCAGCCGGAAAAAAACGGGCATTATGAGTGCTGCCGGATCTTTTATGAGGAGATTGATAGAATCGTAGAAGGCAGTCGCAGAGGAATCCCGGAATTTTACATTGTGTTGGACGAAAACGAAAACCGGGAGAGCTTTTTCCTTCTGGACGAGGAAGAGCAGGACCGGACGATCTTCCTTGTCCGCTCGTTTGGATTTAATCATCAGAGGTTTACGGAGTTTTATAGGAAGCTCCGCTGGAATGTTCCCGGAAAAACCAGAATCATTGGAACGAAGAACCAGGAGGTATGGAACCTTCGAAAACCAAATATCGAAGTCTGCATTGTGGCAGGAATGATTGCCTGTTATGTGATTCCGAAACTCCTGGAAGTTATGAAGCTACACTAGGAGGAACTGGATTATGAAATGGTACACAGCCATTGGATGCAAAATGGAAGATGATGAGGGCAGGCTTCTGGTAAAGATTGGCGGTCAGGAAAAGGTGCTCACAGAGATGGAAGCTATGCTGTGGGCGGCCCTTACCTGGAGCCTCTGTGCGGAAAATAAAATTTATTCCCAGATGTACCGTGTCTTATGTATTACATTTGGGGAAGCACATGCAACTGAGTGGGCGGATGAAGAGGATTTTTTGTTTTGCTTAAGGCGCCTGAAAAAACGTGGTCTGGTAGCGGAGTGTGATGGCGAGAGTAAGGAGGAAGCTTTGTGGCTCCTTCTTAGTAAATCTGTGGTAGTACCTGTCACGGATTCGTTTTCAGAGCGGTTAGGCGCATTTGCAGACGATCTGGCACTTGGAAAAGGACTGAAAATCGCATTGCGGGCTTTTAAAAGGCCCGTGTTTACCTATGAAGAGCGAATGGTTCTACAGCAGCTTGCAGGTGGTGGCTATATTCCTTATCATCTGGCAGAGTTAACCAGACAGGCGGGTGCCGTTCCCCTGTCTGTGGAAGAACGAAAGATCGTTCAGAAACAGGTCTTGCAGGAATTCATGCAGATCCTGGTTTCCCTATTTAAGAAGAAACAGTTTGTAATCAGCTGCATCCAAGAAGGAGGTCTCCTTGAAGAAAAAGAAGAAATGGAAAACATGGCTGTCTGAGCAGTACCTAAAATACAGAGAACATTATACCGGGATACCGGGCTTTTTTAAAAAGAGAATTGTGAATACCTTACTGTTATCGTTTCTCTTATTGTATGGAGGCTGTGCCCTTGGTCTGGCGCAAAAATCAGCTGGATTTGTGGGATGGACAGTTTTTTTGGCAGTCTGTGGAATTGGGTATGCGGGGTATATTTATTACCTGGCAGTTACAAAATCCTATGAGGTGGTGGAAGGAACTGTGACAGAGATCCATGCGGAACTTCTTTTTGATGGTTTTAAGAGGGTTCTGGTGCAAGGGGATGATGGGATTACCACAGAGCTGCTGTTAAATAAAGAGACAGTTGTCATGTATGGAAAAGCCTACCGCTTTTATTTTAACCAGAATGCACATGCATTCTCAGGAATTCGAAGGTTGGATGCAGCTTTTGATTTTGGAAATTTTTTTGGAGTGGAGGAAGTAAAAGAGTAATCCGGGGCAGGGAGTACCAGGCATGGTTCGAGTCCATGCCGCCCTGTTTCCATGTAAACGCATGGAAAATATGTATAAAGGAGAGCTATGCAATATGGCGGAAACAAAATGTGGAACCGTGAAATGGTTCAGCGCAAAAAAAGGTTACGGATTTGTAACCGGGGAGGATGGCGAGGATTACTTCGCACATTTCTCCCAGATCAAGATGGAAGGCTTTAAAATGCTTTCCGGCAAGCAGCCTGTACAGTTTGAAGTTGGAACGGACGAAAATGGAAGGGCACTTGCAATGAATATCCTTCCCCTTTCGGTAGAGGAAGAGGCATAAAAGAAAACAAATTTTGAAACACAAAATATATAAAAAATGTGTTTGACAGCCACAACATGTTGTGGTAACCTTTAAATGAAATCATATTTTATCAGTCATCTATGGCTGATCTTATATTTTAGATCCGGACATTCCGGATGAATCTCTTTTGGGCGGTTCGCCCTAAACTCAGCAAATAAGTTAGAACATTGGAAGATACGAAAAGATAGGAATTCTTTTGGTGTCTTTTTTTGTTGCAAAATGAAGAAAAGGAGGAAGCAGAATGAGAAAAATCAAAGAGACCGTACTGGTCAAAATGGAAAAAAGGAATGCCAGATAACAGAAAAAGAAAGAAGAGGAGAACATTTTATGCAGGAAGTAAATTGGGATGCTGTAAATTTGTTAGAACTGGGAATGCTGCTTGATATGGCAAAAGATGGATATGAATTCCAGATTGCGGATGGAAGAATTAAGTCCATTGAAGTAAAGCTCCTGTCCTGAATGCAAAAGGAGGGGCTATGTACTATAAGGATGATTTTAATGTAACGTTTGAAGAGGAATCCGCTTTTTACAAGTATATGGATGATGTGGAAAAACGGGCCGAATGGTTCCGGGCACAAAGCAAGGATCTGACAGTGGAAGCGGTTACGAAGGACAGTACCTGCACCCCGATTGGGAATATCAATCTGGAATATTTAAAAGAGGATACCATAAATAATTCCGGGCTGCTGATTAAAACCCCAGACCGCAGCTGTTTTCTTGGCATATCTGCCATCAAAAGCTTAAAAGGCAGGGCCAGGATAGACGGAAAGGCGCTTGCAGAATTAGACAAAGAAACACTTGCCTATATCCTGAACAAATGTCTGAAGGTCTCCAGGGGAAAATCCCTGCTCCGCTTTTGTGAAGGCAAGGTGCGGGCAGTCCTGTCTGGCGACGAAAAAGACTATTCTATCTTGTCCATGCCAGAGGTCTATGAAATTGCAGGGGCTTATATCTACAGCGATTTTGAATACGCGTCTTTTAAATCCGGATGTGCGGACCATAATCTGGTAAATGCGACCTGGGAGCTAAGAGACCGGCGACTGACCGAAGCCTACAAGGAACTGCTGGAACGCTATGGGAAGACTTTTAACGGAGAGCTGTATGCTTCGGTCCGGATCACCACCTCCGATGTGGGAAGTTCAGGAGCCAATATCTTCTATACGGTGTCCGTTCAGAACCAATATATTGTATTGGGAGAAAACTTGAAAGTGCGTCACAAAAACTGCAAGGGTACCGAAGACTTCAACCAGAACATGGCTTCTATTTTTGAATACTATAAGGAAGCTCTGCAGGAGGTCCTGCGGCTTAGTGAAATCTGGGTGAACCATCCTGCCAATGCCATGATCGGCGTTATGAAGCAGGCTGGTTTTTCCAAAAAGCTGATTGCAGAAACGGTAGAGCGTTTTCGGGCGGCAGCAGGGGATGTCCCCTGTAGTGCCTACGAAATCTATTGCGGGATCTGTGATGTGATTTCCATTGCAAGGCAGCAGGAAACGAATGCGAGAGGACTACTTCTTTTGGAGGAAAAAGTGGCAGCCTGTGTAAGCAAACGTTGGCATGAGCTTGATATGCCAGGTGAAATTAAATATTAAATAATGACAAAGGCAGGAACCCCTGTCTTTTTGTATGAAGGAGGAACATATGCAGTATCCGGACTGGGTTATGGAAGCAAAAAAATCCAGGGAATTACTTTCGTGGATACAGGATCCGGTACACAGTATTAAAAAGTTTCATAGCCAGCTATTCATAAAGTGCCAGGAAGAAAACTGCATGTTATTTTATGCAGCTTCTGCTTGGAGGGATTGTTTACAGCTTCGGAAACCAAAGCTTTGCAGCATACTTTATCTGCCGGATTATTCTTTGTATGAGGCAGATTCTGTATTCTATCAGGCGGTCGGGATACCTGCCGATTTTCTTTTTCCGACGAAAGAAAGTCTGAAGAAAGAGGTGGAAATGAAGGTTACCCATTTGGTGAAAAACATGATGGATACAAACTGGGATCAGCTTTTGCTTAAGTACCAGCACCAGAGGAGTAGCCTTGTTCCAAATATAAACCGGATACAGGTAGAGGAAACTTCCAAGAGATTCCTGGAGGCTGGAATAAAGCCTGAGGAGCTGTTTTACAGTCCAAGCTTTACCTTTGAAAAAGCGCAGATGGAATATACGGATGTGATGTTTCTTTACACCTTGAACCATGCGAAGAAGGCTGTAAAAATGATCGCAGATAAGTGGCTTTCGGAATCTTTTTGGGAGATTTCGCAAAAAAGAATCTACATTGGCTGTGTGCGGGAAGAAATGAAAGAGCTGCAAAAAGGTGCAGCATAAAATAAGGAGGAACTGAATTTATGGGTAAATATGCGTATCTGAACCTGACTCAGAAAATGATTAAAATAAGAAAGATGGTGCCAAAGCTGTTAAGAAAACGTTACAGCGAAGAGGTGCCCTATGATTTTGTTAGATTGGATGATGTCTATGAATACCTCACCCCTGCCTTAAATAAATACGGCGTGGATTTTGAGGTCCTTGGTGAAGCATCCACGCAGCTGGATGCTTCTGGAAATCCAGCCTATCTGACACCGTTTGGCAATATGTGGCGGTATGAAGCGGATTTAAAGCTTTGCTGGACAAATGCAGATCATCCAGAAGAAAAAAATTACAGTGATATTCATGTAGTCGGAACCAATGAGATTCCAGACAAGGCCAAAGGTGCAGCCTGGAGCTACGGACTGAAGTATTATTTATTAAATAAATTCAACATCGTCCAGGCGACCACCGAGGATCCGGATATGCGAGGCCCTGCTCCGGATGGCGATAAAACAAAAAAAGAAAAAAGTGAGGAACCAAAGAAACCTGCAAAAAAACAGAACCAAAATGCGGTGCAGACAGAGCCAAAGAAGAAGAAAGCCAAAGAAGAGTCTGAAAATCCCCCGAAATCTGACTCTGCTTTCACTTCTACAAAAGAAACCGGGCAGTCTTTGAAGCAAAAAGAAACTACCTTGAAGACCGTTCGTAATGGAAACAGCAGAAGCAGTAAAAAGGCTGTTCCGGTTTCGGATGATTCTTTTGATCTTGAAATCAGTCCTGACGAGATCCGGGATGCACGCAAAGAGGAGGATGAAAATTTGCCTGGCCAGATGCAGTTTGGCATGGAAGAAAAAGATCTGGAAGAGAGTTTTCTGGAGGAAAACGAGTCTGAAGAAGAAACGCTTGGTACAAGTGAGGAATCCTTAGAGGAAACAGCAGATGAGATGCCAGACGAAGTGCCCGAGGATACAGAGCGTTTTGAAGCAGAAGCGGAAGAAATTTCTGGTGAAACCGAGGAAGAAGAGTTTCATTTTGTTCGTGCAGAAGACGAAAACCCCTTTGCAGATGACAGCGAAGAGGAAACAGACGAAGGCTTCGGTATGGAATCTGAGGAAGAAGAGCTGGAACGTGCCAGAAAGGTAATGTGTAACTTTGGCCTTTTTAGCGGAAAGACGCTGGGTGAGATGATGGAAACCCCAAAAGGGGCAGACACGGTCAGATGGATGGCAACCGGTTATTACGGCAGCAACGTGGAAATGGTAAATGCTGCGAAGATGATTGTGGCACATGAAAAACAGAACAGACTTGCAGCGTAAACGTATTGTGGCTCCGGGAGAATGGAGCCACATTTTTTAGGAGGGATTATGTACGAACATCCATTTACCATAAAAGAAGTGGCGTGGTTACTGTCCATCCGGTGCCTGGATGGAGGATCGGATCAGGAGTTTCCGGTGGAATGTCCCTATTGTGGCGATACCAGAGGAAAATGCAGCTTTTGCATCAGTAAAAATGGGGAGATCAAAAACGTTTTTCATTGTTTCCACTGCGGGCAGGGCGGAAATATGCTTACCCTGTATGCGGACATTATGGGGCTTTATGGAGAAGATCGGTGTAAGGTGGCCTATCAGGATATTGTAAACCGCCTGGAAACTGGCAGTCAGGGAGCTGGAAACAAACCCAAAAAGATAACCAGCCGCTATAAAGGAAAACCATCTGTCCCCAAACGATCCCCGGAGTATGTTGATTTTGTGTACCGTCAGATGATTGCCCTTATGCAGCTTCAGGATCTGCATAAAGCTGACTTTAAAAGACGCGGTGCTACGGATTTTGAAATCAAGGAACTGGAGAAAAAAGGATATAAAAGCGTGGAACCTAAAAATGCAAGGCTCCTTGCCAAAAAACTGGAAGAAAAAGGAATCCGGCTGGATGGAATTCCAGGCTTTTACCGGAACCGGGATGGCAAGTGGGAAGCCTCTTTTTATGAAGGAAACAAAGGCTACCTGTGCCCTGTGTATTCCCTGAATCAAAAAATAAAAGGGTTTCAGATCCGGGTTGACCATCCGGTGAACAAAAGAAAATACATCTGGTTTACCAGCAGCGGATTTGAGGGTGGAACTTCAAGCGGCAGTCCGGCCGGGATATCCGGTTATATCAGCCCGGTTCAGAAGAACATCCGGGTGACAGAAGGAATTTTAAAGGCTGAACTTGCCAGCATGAGAAGTGGATATCCCTATATTGGAATCCCCGGTGTGGGAAATTACAAAAGCCTGCAGCTGGTGTTGATGGAATTAAAAAGCAGGGGCTTACAAACCGTGTATGAGTGTATGGACATGGATAAGATGATGAATCTTACCTGTCGTTGTGACTGTATGGAAAAGTGCATCGTATGTGGGACACCAGAACGGTTGTTGAGAAAGCAGGAGTGCCCACAAAAAAGGAGAAAGCGTGATACCATCCGGAAAGGATGCCTTAAACTGTACGACATGTGCGAAAAGCTTGGGTTAAACTGCCAGAGAATCAGCTGGGATACAGATGAAAAAGGCTTGTGGCTTGGAAATTATAAAGGTGTGGATGACTGGCTTTATAGGAAACCACCACAGGAAAAAGAGCGGTTTTCCTGATTTAATCAGATAAAAAAGGGTCTGAAAATATTCAGATCCTTTTTTATCTGGCTAAATAAGCCAGAGGAAAGGAGAAACACAGATGGGAATTCGAGACAGACCATACCTCATAAGTACCAGGGACAGACCATTACCAAGCAGGAGAGGAGAAAAACATTGGGTAAATTTAAGAGAAAAAGATGGCTTGCGGGTGCAATGGCTTTTGTGCTGTGCTGCAGCAGCCTCACTTCGACAGGTACTTTTGCAGTATCCGCAGAGGCAGAGGAAGAGGTGGCGCAGGAAGCCGTATCCGAACAGATGGTAGAAAAATCAGAGGAAGAGTTGATTGCGGAAACGACCTCCGATCCTTCCCTTGCCCTTGAAATCGAGCAGGGAGCAGCCTTTGATGTCCAGAAAGATTTTACCGGACTGGGATTAAAGGACGGGGATAAAGCGGAGCTGAAAAAAGCAGCTATGGAGGACGGAACCAATTTTGATCCGGCAAGACCAGGAACCTATAAATGTGTCTACCGGATTACGCCAAAAGAGGGGGATTCTTATCTGGTTGCCAGGACCATCACGGTAACGGAAAAAGAGCCGGAGACTCAGGCAGCAGGAGATTCTGGTACAGAAGAGTCAGGGGACAGCGAGGATCCCGATCCTTTGCCAGAACAGCCGGTCGTGGTCGGGGAAGCTCGTTCGGAAGAGGAAAGCCAGGAGTCTGATCTGACAGAGGTACCAGAAGAAGGAGAAATTTCCGATGAAACTGTGAACCCAAGTGAGAATCCAGATAGTAACACTACAGAGTCCGAAGAGACTATATCCGAAGACGATGGCTTTGCCTCTGACATTTTACCAGAAGAGGAGTTTGATTCGGAACTGGAGCGTGCCGAGGAAGAGGTTACCGTAGATCCGGAAACTGGCCTGACGCTTGGCGAAGTGTTAGAGCAGGCAGAGGAACAGGAAATTGATTTTTTAAGCCTGGAAGAGGGCGAAACGGTTTCTTTTATTGCTACCTATGCCAGCACCAGAACCGATGTGGATGTGACAAGGGGAACCTGCTATTACTACAGTGATTATGGGCTTGGCAGTTATCTGACCTATAAATATACGGTCAAATTTGACAATGTCAGTGCAACCGCTTATTGTATTCAGCCCTCGAAAAACAGCCCTGGGGATGGTGTGTATAAGATTACCAAACTTGGGGATGGCAAAAAGCTTGCAAAAGTGTGCTACTACGGAACCAAAGCTTCTGGTGTAAATGGCTTTTTCAAACAGGAACATCCGGATTTTTCTGCAGGGAAACAGTTTGTTATCACTCATTTGGCCGTGTCTTATGCAAGTGGAGGTGACGATGCTTTTTCCGGGGCAAACTCTACCGGACAGGCTCTTGCCATGGAACTTTATGAATACTGCATGGCACAGCCGGATATCCCAGATGTTGCCATGGAGTTTTCCAATGACAACGTAACTGCTTATATAGATGGAAATGAGCAGCGTACCGAAGAAATCAAGTTTAAAGCGGATTCCTTACAGAACATTACCATGAAGCTTCCATCTGGCGTGGTTTTCCATAACGTGGATACAGGAGAAGCAAGTGCTGCCGGAGTCAGTATAAAATTATATGGTGGAACTACTTTTTACTTATCCGCACCGCTTGACCAGGCGGCAAAGGTAGCGGGAGCCTGGAAGTCTACGATGAAAGGTTACATTACGAAAGACTTTTCGGCGTATAAAGTAACGACCGGTACCGATACCCAGAACCTTGCCCTGGTATTCGGCGAGGGTGTGGACGATGAGAAATACGTTGATTTTTCCGTTACCTGGCTTCAGCAGGCTACTATCGAGATTATCAAAAAAGATAGGGGCTCCAATGCCCTGTTAGCAGGTGCGGTCTATGGTGTCTATAGCGACGAGGCATGCCAGAACCTGATTACAGAAATGCCGCCAACGGATGCAAATGGCGTTTCTTCTGTGACAATTGACAAAACCCAGGATGTGGTTTACTTAAAAGAGATCACAGGTCCCTCTGGCTACCTTGTGGATGCTACCGCCCACGGCGTGTCACTTGTGATGGGAAGCAAAGTTACACAGGAGCTGTTTGACGATGAGAAAAAGGCTTCCCTTACCGTTTACAAAGAGGGTGAGGTATTAACAGGGGCAGATGTAACGGATGAAAAGGTAACCTTCCGTTATGAAACAAGAAGGCAAAAAGGTGCGGTATATAATGTCTATGCAGGCGCTGACATTGTGGCTGCAGATGGATCTACTATTTATCAGAATGGTGCCCTTGTAAAAGAAGGTCTGACAACCGGTGAAGACGGAAGTGCAACCCTTGATAACTTAAACATAGGAACCTACGTGGTAACCGAGACACAGGCACCGGATAAGCTGGTCTGCACAGGCGAATCCCAAACCGTAACCTTATCAGCTGCCGGTGAAAATGAAGAAGTTTCTTTTAGCACGGTTACCTTTACCAACGACAGACAAAAAGCCTCCGTATCTTTGGTAAAACAGGATGGGGAAACCAGACAGCCGCTTACAGGTGCTGTTTTTGGAATGTATGCAGGGAATGATATTGTATCTGCAGACGGGAATGTGATCGTCAGAAAAGACACCCTGATTGAAAAGGTAGCTACTGGTACGGATGGAAAAGCAGGTTATACCGCAGACCTTCCGGTTAACAATTCCTACTATATCAAAGAACTTCAGGCACCCCAGATGTACGTGTTAAATACTTCTGATGTTTATTCCTTTGCATTTAATTATGCAGGGGATAAAGAGAAAAAAGTAGAATTTACACATACTTTTACAGATGAGCGCGTCCGTGTGAATATCCATCTTACAAAGGAAGACAGTGAGACGGGAAAGAACGCACAGGGAGATGCAACTTTAGAAGGTGCTGTTTATGGCCTATATGCAAGGGAAGCAATTGGTTACCCGGATGGCAGCAGCGGTGTCCTTTATCCAAAAGACGCCCAGGTTGCTACACTTACCACCGACAAAGCTGGAAATGCAAGTGTATCCGGTCTCTATCCTGGAAAATACTATGTAAAAGAGATTACTCCGCCTGCAGGTTATGTCCTGGATGAAGAAGAGCATGATGTGGAAGGCGGTTATGAAGGTGACCAGTTGAAAGAAATCGATTGTACCATTACAGTTGCCGAGAATGTGAAAAAACAGCCGTTCCAGCTGATTAAGGCTGCAAATAACGGAAAAACAGATGCCGATCTGTTAAAAGGCGCCGGATTTTCCGCTTATCTCGTAAGCAGCTTAAGTACAAAAGAGGATGGTTCCTATGATTTTGCAAATGCCATTCCTGTAGTACTGACAGAAGATGGAAAGACCGAGATCTTTACAGACGAAAAAGGCTATGCCTGCACAATCCCCCTTCCATATGGAACTTATGTGGTAAGGGAAACCACAACACCGCATAATTTTAAACCGGTTGCTGATTTTACGGTTATAATCAGCGAAAATAAGTCAGAGCCACAGGTTTGGCGGGTCCTTTTAGACGGAGAATTTTCTGCAAAACTAAAAATCATTAAACAGGATGATGAAACCAAGAAGCCGGTCCTGGTTGCAAACACCGAGTTTAAGATTTACAACCTGGATGAAGGAAAATACGTGGAGCAGACCACAACTTATCCAAGTACCGTTACCCATAAATCTTATTTTACGGATGAAAATGGTTATCTGATCCTGCCAAGTGCCTTAAAATGTGGCAACTACCGCATTGAAGAAGTGACTGCCCCGGACGGCTATACCCAGAATACCAATTTCGTTGAGATTAAAGTAGACAGCAACACTGCTTACCAGATGGATTCCACAACTGGGGATGCGATCATCACGGTTGTCTATGAGAACCATCCGGCAAAAGGAAAGCTCATCATCCATAAATCTGGGGAAACCTTAAAATCTTTCAAAAAAGATTTTATCTACGAGGAAACTTCCCTTTCTGGTGCTGAGTTTGCGGTTTATGCCGCAGAGGATATTTATACCCCGGATCACCAGGTGGATGAAGCGGGCAACCGCACTGTCATTTACCCAAAAGATACGCTGATCCAGAAGGTTACCACAGATGAAAAAGGAGAGGCCATTCTAAATGATCTGCCCCTTGGTACCTACCGTGTTGTGGAAACCAAAGCACCAACCGGGTTTGTCATTAACTCGGACAGCCAGGAGCTTACCTTCCTGTATAAAGATCAGAACACTCCAGTTGTGGAAGAAACCGTGGAATTTTCCAATAAGCGCCAGAAGGTAGAACTTAAAGTGGTGAAAGAGGATGCCGAAACTGGTAAAAAGCTGGAAGGTGCCGAGTTTGGAATTTATAACAATAATGACATTTATTTCGGCGATAAGGTAATTGTAAAGGCAGATACCCTGCTTCAGAAGGTAAAGAGTGACAAAAATGGGCTGGCACAGATTACCCTGGACCTGCCGCTTGGCAAGTATTATGTGAAAGAGCTTCAGGCACCGGATGGCTATGTTTCCTCGGATGAAATCCTGGAATTTGATGCCAGCTACCAGGGACAGGATGTAAAAGTAATCAAATTAAAAGCCACCAAGAAAAACCAGCCAACCACCGTGGAAATCACAAAGGCAGATGTAACGACCGGCGTGGAACTGGACGGAGCTTCCTTAATTATCCTAAATAAAAAAGGCGAAGTGGTAGATTTCTGGACATCTGTAAAAGACAAGCCGCATGTAATCAAAGGCTTAAAGGTTGGAGAAATCTATACTCTCAGGGAACAGATCGCACCATACGGCTATTTACGCACCACTGATATCAGCTTTCAGATTTCCGATACCGCAGAGGTACAGAAGGTAAAGATGGAAGATGATGTGCCGATTGCACGCCTGCTGGTAAATAAAAAAGGGGAGTTCATAGATGATGTTACCCTACTTGACAATGCAAAAGGTGTGGTAGAGCATTTCTTTAGTTATGTAACCGGAAGCCTGATGGATGTTTCCTTTAACGTGTACGCAGCTGAGGATATTAAAGCAGCGGATGGTGTCAGTGAAAATTACTATACAAAAGATCAGCTGGTGGGTACCATCACAACCGACGGAACAGGTATCGCAGAGCTTGACAATCTGCCTCTTGGTAAATATTACATTATCGAAAAAGAAACCTCCTATGGATATGTATTGGATGATGAGCCAAGATATGTAGACCTTACCTACCGTGACCAGGATACCCCGGTGGTAACCTATAGTGCAGACTGGCAGAACCGCCGCCAGAAGGTGCAGGTAAATGTTCTGAAAAAAGAAAAGGACAGCGACAAGGTTCTCTCCGGAGCCATCTTTGGACTGTATGCAGCGGAAGATATTGTATCGGCAAGCGGCAAAGTTCTGATTGAGAAGGATACTATCATTGAATTGAAGACCACAGATGAAAGCGGATGGATTCACTTTATGGCGGACCTTCCGATCAATGCAAAGTATTACCTCAAAGAAATCTATGCACCAAACGGGTATGTGCGTGGAACCGAAATTCAGGAATTTACCTTCGAATATCAGGGCGACAAAACCACCCAGGCTGTTTATGAGTTTATTTTTGAGGATATGCAGACCTCTGTGGAACTTTCCAAAGCGGACTTAACAGATGGAAAAGAGCTTCCTGGTGCATCCCTGCAGGTATTGGATTCCAATGGAACTGTTGTGGATGAATGGATTTCTACCGAAGAACCACATATGATCCGTGGCCTGTTAGTGGGGGAAACCTATACGATGGTGGAAACCAAACCAGCAGACGGCTATACCACTGCAGAGAGCATTGAGTTTAAAGTGGAAGATACAGCCGAAGTTCAGAAGCACCAGATGCTAGATGATGTAACAAAAGTGGAAATCAATAAAACCGATGTGACAGATTCCAAAGAAATCCCAGGTGCGAAGCTGACCATCCTGGATAAAGATGGAAAAGTAGTAGAAAGCTGGGTATCGAAAAAAGATCCGCATATGGTGGAAAAACTTCCGGTTGGAACCTATACCCTTCGAGAAGAACAGGCCCCGGATGGTTACCTGGTTGCAGAAGAGGTATCTTTCGAGGTTAAAGATTCCGGAGAAGTCCAAAAGGTTGAGATGAAAGATGCCCGCCCAGTTGGAAAACTGGTTCTTAAGAAAACCGATGCAGAAGATGGCTCCCCTCTTTCCGGAGCGGAGTTTGAGCTTCGAATCAAGAAATCTGGAAAAGTTGTGGCAACCCTTGTCACAGATGAAGAGGGTGTTGCCACAAGCGGAGACATTCCAATCGCTTCTTATAAAGATGGAAAGATGAAAAAAGAAATCGAGTACATCCTGGTGGAAACCAAAGCGCCGGATGGCTATGTGAGAAGCGAAAAAGAGGAATCCGTTGTATTTGAATACAAGGACGGTAAGACGAAAGAGATTGAAATTACCAAAGAGCTTACCAATGAGCGGATCCCGACTGGCGGCTATGTAAAATCCCCGAAAACAGGAGATGACACTAACATTTGGCTGCCAATCCTTCTTCTTGTTTTATCGGTGGGCGGAATTGCTGGAATCTTCTGGTACACCAAAAAGAAAAATCACGAGGAATAAGAAAACTGGACTGTCACGTTTGTGGCGGTCCTTTTTTCTTGCAAAAACATTGGAAATGGAGGAAGTTATGAAGCAGGTAAAAGAAATGGGGATTGTAGCGGTGTGCCTTTTGCTGCTTGGCTTTGGTATCTGTATGGGAATCGGAACTTATCTTATGTACCGGGATGGAGAAGAGGAATATGACAACCTGCGGGAATACGTTGCCGTGGAAGAACCAAAAGAAAGGAAAGATGGAGAAACACCAGAGGAAAACCAGGAAGAAACGGTTACCGTGGATTTTGAAGCTCTAAAGAAAATAAATCCAGAGATCATTGCCTGGATACGGATCCCGGACACCAGGATTGATTATCCGGTTGTGCAGGGAACTGACAATGAATATTATCTGAAGCATACCTTTAAAAAGACGGAACATGTGGCAGGAAGTATTTTTCTGGATAAAGATAATAGTCCGGATTTTACCAACCGTAAAACTATTCTATACGGGCATAATATGAAAGATGGCAGCATGTTTCAGGGGCTGCATAAATATGAAAGTGAATCGTATTTACAGGAGCATAATAAGGTATATCTGTATTTACCAGATGGGGAAGCCTTAACCTATACCGTCATAAAATGTGGCTATGTAAAAGCGGATAGTGATACCTTCTGGCTGGGAGAACAGGTGGAGACCAGGACACTTTTGTTATCCACCTGCGGCTCTGATTCTTTAAAACGGCTAGTGCTTTTTTGTGAACTGCCAGAGAAAGGTGAAGAGTCAGAGACAAATGGTGAGGATATAAGTATAGAAGTCTTTTAATTGCAGGAAGTTAAAATGCCATCTTTGATAGCAAAATTATCAAAGATGGCATTGTTTAGAAAGTGAAACTTAATTCGAGTTATTATGGCGTTTCCATATTTGCAGAAAAGGAAGTTATGGTCTCTGATTGCTTTGTGTGAAATTTTAACTGATTTTCAATATCACGTCCAGCGTACATTACTCTAAGAATTGTTACGACTTTCTTATTGGAATCAGGAATATAAAATATCACATAATTATCTACAGGTAATACACGAAGTCCACGACTTTTCCATGGTTCATTTTCATATTTTCGATACCGTTCTGGCATAATATCCAGACTTAAAATCTGTTCTTCAAGACGATCAAGCTGTCCGCTTGCATTTTCAGGGGATTGCAATTCAAATGCAATATATTCAAAAATCCCTCTTAAATCGTTGTCAGCCTGTTCAGATAATTCAACCTCATAGATCATATGCCATAATCATTGCGGATATCTGCAAAGGCTTTTTTCGCATTTTTAGCCCGTCCAGCTTGCATATCCGAATATCCTTTCTCCAATTCTTCATTGAATTCTGTTTCAGATAATGTATGAATGTCAACTGGTCTTGAAGATGGTAATTTCACTTCAAATGGAAGTCCCCTCTGTAAAATAATCTGTTTATAAAACATATTAATAGCACTGGAAGCTGGAATTCCAAGCGTAGACAAAATGTTTTCTGCTTTTTCTTTTACATCTGGTTCGATTCGTGCATATAAATTTGCTGATTTTGCAGCCATATAGATCCGCTCCTTTCAAGAGAAATAAGATATCTATAGTTATTATACACAAATGTCAGTACAATAGCAATACAATCTTGGGATTGAATCAGGTATAAATGGTGAATAGCTACTGTTCTGGAGACGATAAGATATATAGCAGAATATCTTCTTGACTATGATATATATCGCGATATGTACTAAACATAGAAAAGGAGCTTTGCTATGATGACAGCAAAATTGTTTGAAGATGCAGTGCAGAGTGCAACGGTGGAATCTGTTCATGCAGATTATATCATTACAAGAAATTTGAAAGATTTTACCAAAAGTAAAGTTATGGCATTTACACCAACCGAACTTTGGGCAAGAATTTGACTCTTGTGGTAAAAATGAAAAACATATTGTTTATAACACAAAATACAGAAAATGAATTGTTGACGCATACTATATCTTGTGTTATTATGATTTTGAGATTTGTATTTGTGCCTGTAAAACAGGTAAAAAAATTTGGTTTCGGAGAAGCCCGAAAGAAAAATATGAGGAACATGGTTCCTGCCTTTTGTGAGAAATTAGGTCATTTAGAATGAAACGTTCTAAGTGGCCTTTTTTTATTGCAAAAAAACAAATACGAATCAACATCTTGAAAGGAGGAAAAATAAAAAATCCAAAAGAAAGGAGATCGGAAGAACTGGTAAAAGAAGGAAAATGATAACGGACATTTGGGATTCATTCTGAATGTTTTTTGTTATCGAATCAAAACAACAAGGAGTGTGCACATGAATAAGTCTATATTTATCGGACGGATGGCAACGGATCCAAAGGTGATGTCTTCAGCGGGAAAAAAGACAGTCGCGTATTTTCGGATTGCGGTTGAGCGAAATTTCAAGCAGGAAGGAGCTCCGAATGCTGATTACTTTAGCTGTGTCACATTTGGGGAAAGAGCTGAGTTTGTAGCAAAGTATTTTTATAAGGGCAAAAAAATCGCTTTAGAGGGCGAGATGCATAATGATAACTATACAGGTAATAGTGGCGAAAAAGTATATGGTATGAGACTGCTTGTAAACGACATTGAGTTTGTAGACAGTAAGGACGAAAGTGAAAATGTGAGCCAGAACGGACGTACCAATCGGAATTCCTCACAGCCCTCACGAAATAGTGGATCAAATTCCAATGGACGATCCAGCCAGAATCCAGGAAATTCCTATCAAAATTCGCCATACTACAAAAACACGAACCAGGGGAAAACAAACCGTACAGGAAGTAAACCACAAAGAGCCCAGTCTTCACGCCAGACTTCACAAAACCGCTACAACGTAGACGAGGAATTTATGAATATGGGAAATGAAGAGATGGGAGATTTTTGCTGATAACAAAGGAGAAAAAATGGAACGAGTAAAAAAATGGTGCCAGGCACACCAAAAAGCCTGCCTGATAACTGGAATTATAGGAATGCTTCTGTCACCCTTTTTATGGCCGCTGTTTTTAGCAGTGATTGTACAGAGTCTGACACTGGGGCTTCCAATTGCAGCAGGTATCTATTGTTACAAATATCTAAATGAAAAAAAGGAGAATCCGAATGAGAATGATGAACAAAAACACAGCCACCCTGAAACCAAGAAACCAGCTCCCGGTAAAGTACGCGGTCATGCTGAAGCGCCCGGTGGCGTTCAAAAGAGTCCGGATGAAACGCGGTCAGAACCGGTAAAACAGAGGAGAAAGCAAGGAAGAAAACAGGGAAGAAAAAGAGGTGTTTCCGGAGGTGATGGACCAAAATGAAATGTAAAGCAGTCCGGTGTATCTATTACAATGCAGGAAATGGATACACCGTTGCCTCCTATGTAACGGAAGAAACCCTTCCCAAGGAAGTAAGCAGCCAGAAAAATGGCAGATATGGCATGTTTATGGCAATTGGAAATGAGCTTCCCACAGAGGATGGCCTTGAAGTAGAACTGAACGGAACCTGGAAAGACGGAAAATTTGGAATGCAGTATAAGGTTTCTTCTTTTCAGATTGCATTACCCACGAGCACAGAAGGAATCAAGGCATACCTGGCCTCTGACCTAATTAAGGGAATCGGGCCAGTACTTGCCGAGCGGATTGTAGACCGTTACCAGGAAAATACGTTTGAAGTTCTTGAAAAAAATCCTGAGAAGTTACTGGAAATCAAAGGCATTACCCGAAAAAAGCTCTCAGAGATTCTGGAAGGATACCGTGGCAGCGAGACTTTGCGGCAGTTAATGGTGACCTTATCTCCCTTTGGGGTGACACCAAGGAAGGTGGCGCAGATCCAGGAACACTTTGGAAATGCAGCCCCACTTATTATTCAGAACACGCCATTTCGTTTGTGCGAGATTCCTGGGTTTGGATTTCTAACGGTGGATCCGATTGCGGTAAAAGCAAAGAATTTTAAGCCAGATGAGCCTATGCGGATCAAAGCAGCGATTCTTCATATTATGTCGGAAGCAGAGGGCGAAGGCCATCTATACCTGACTTGTGAGGAAATCTTAAAGCGGACAGCCCTGCTTTTAAACCATAAAAAGGAAACCGGACTGGTGCCAGAAAGAGCCATCCGGGATGCTGGAAATGAAATGATCCGTAAGGATGGGACCCTGGTGTGTAGTGATGGCGGATTTTATTTAAAGAATAGTTTTCGTGCAGAGCTTGGAGCAGCTGCATCTCTGGTCAAACTGATCCTGCGAGGTGGGACACAAAGTTATCAGGTGGACTCCATTATAAGCAGCATTCAGAAAAAAGAGAAGATTCTATTAAATGCCAGGCAAAAAGAAGGAATTTTAAGAGCATTTCAATATCCGGTTACCATCATTACCGGAGGACCTGGACGTGGAAAGACAACAGACATCAGCTTTATCATTGAGGTAGAGAAAATTCTTCATAAGAACGCGGAGATACTGTTATGTGCTCCAACTGGTCGTGCCAGACGAAGGATGAGTGACTGTACTGCTTACCCCGCCCTGACGATTCATAAAGCAATTGGGTTAAAAGGAGAAGCGGGTGAGGAAGAATGGGATGAAGAGAGTATGCTGGAGGCATCTCTTATCATTGTGGATGAGTGCAGTATGATCGACATGCCACTTATGGATAAGTTTTTGTCCCGGGTGCCTATTGGAACCCGCCTGGTATTCTTAGGCGATAAAGACCAGCTGGAATCAGTGGGACCGGGAAATGTATTTAAAGAGATGATCGAATCTGGTGTGATTCCAGTTACGATACTAACAGAGAGCTTCCGTCAGGAAGGAAAATCCACGATTATTCAGAATGCGGATAAGATAAACGAAAGGAAAACCAATCTGGTTTTTGATGATACGTTCCAGTTTTATCCGGCAAAAGATGATGAAGAAGCAGCTGAAATTATCCAGAAGCTCTACCGGGAAGAACTTCAAAAAAACGAAAACCGGGTAGAAGGGGTTCAGGTGCTCTCCCCGCTTCGAAAGGATACGAAGGTAGGTGCAGATGCATTAAATCCTGTCCTTCGGGATATCGTGAATCCGAAACGGTACGGTTATCCGGAAATTAAGAATGGATCGACTACATATCGGGAGAGAGATCTCGTTATGCAGCTGAAAAATGAGGAAGATGTGGCAAACGGTGACGTGGGAGAAGTCCTAAATATCTATAAAGCAGACGGGAAAAGCAGGATGCGTGTAGATTTTGGGGATGGAAAAATCATGGAATATACCGAAGGGGATATATGGCCGCTAAATCTGGCTTATTGTATCACAGTCCATAAGGCACAGGGTTCGGAATATCCAGTGGTGATTCTGCCAATGCTCACCTGTTTTTATCGGATGCTGCGGAAAAATCTTTTCTATACCGCAGTCACAAGAGCAAGGCGTGGGGTGAAAATAGTAGGAAGTAAAAAGGCAATGGTAATCGCAATCAAAAACGATACGGTAAGTAAACGAAATACCATGTTTGGTTACCGGATCAAAAAGATTTACAAAGCCTACCTGGAACAGGAAAAGAAATCAGCATAACAAACAAAGATCAGCAGGATATGAGACGCGAAATGCTCATACCCTGCTTTTCCATATGGAGGAATCAAAATGCCAGAAATCTGTTTTTATGAACCATGGACCTATCAATTGGCATTGCCAGAAAAAATTGAGGCATATTTAAAGTTTGCAAAGAAAAAAAGAATCAGCTATGAAGCGGAAGACTGCTCCAGATATAATACGCGGACAAATGGAAAATCTGCAAAGCTTCATCCGCCTACTTTGGCTGCTATTTTTAAGCTTTTTGGAATGAAAGAGAAAGAAGAAGGTGCTGCCGGAATTCAGCTGGCAGAAAAGTCTGTTCGTTATTTTTGCCTGGAATACCCGGTGGAGCAGGAACTTTGTGTCATGACGTACAATTATCAAAACGGAAGATTCTGTGGAATTAGAAAGAAAAATGATCCCGCAGGAGAAACAACAAAGATGCCTGGCGTTTTAAAGGGAAAATCTACCGGGGAAGAGTATCTTGCAATGCTTGTCCTTGCAAGTATAGTTCCCGAAAGCCAGTATTACGACGATGAGTTTCATACCTGCTTTGATGAACTGAAACGTGCTGTAAAAGCAGGACTGGCGGGGCAGGCGCTCAAAATGTCCTTTCGCTGCTGCGATAACCTGTATCTGCGGATGACTGCCACAACGGAGGATGCCATTTCTTTTGACCGGAACCAGTTTGCGGAAGGAAAACTGAAGGATAGTTTTCACCCCTTTGACCTGAACTCCGGAATTTATGCGCCAAATGCCTGTATAATTGGCACTTTTAAGGTGCTGGGAGTAAAAGGAAGGAAGAAAGGTGCTGCTATTTCGGAGTTAAAGATGGAGTATGCAGGACATTTTAATTGCCGGCATGGTGAAAAAGAGAGGATCCCCACGCTTCCAGAGGATTACATTGTGAGCCAGGAGGTGGAAGAAATCCTGGAAATGGTCGTTCATACCCCGGCAAGGCTTTTTATGATGACGGGGGAAGCTGGAACTGGAAAAACCACAGATGCCAGGATGATCGCACAGATATTAGGTCTTCCCTATTATGTATTTACCTGTGGACCTGGTACAGATGAGCTGGAGCTTCTTGCAAGTACGGTACCAAACATGGGAACGAAAAACAAAACGCTTCCAGTGCTTCCAGTCTTTTACGACCTTCAGATGGATCCAGCTTCCGCACTTTGTGTACTTAGCGGAACCTATGAAGAGGGCATTTCAGAAGAAGCTGCATTTGAAAAACTTTTGCGCCTTGCGTATGAAAAAGGATATGAAAGTGCAAGGGCAGAGAAGGATTTTTTGTTGCGGGAATCAGAGATCATAAAAGCGTGCCGCCTTCCTTCCGTTTTGGAAATTCAGGAGCCGTCCATGATTGAAAAACCAGGAACGCTTACAAGACTGAACTCCCTTTTTGATGACGGAGCAGTGACGGATCTGATTAATGGGGAAAAAATACGGCGAAATCCGAATACCATTATCATTATGACTACAAACCTGGATTATGTGGGCTGCGGAAACTTTAACCAGTCGGTATTATCCCGAATGAGCCTGATCCAGCCCAAGCAAAATCTCACAGAAGAGGAAATGAAGCGGCGGGTTATTGCACGTACCGGATATGCGGATGAGAAAGGCTTAAACTTTATGGTTTCGGCCGTTCGAAAAATCCATGCTTATCTGAAGGAAGAAGATCTTCAGGATGGTGTGTGCGGTTATCGGGAACTGGAAAACTGGGTGCGTACCTTTCAGGCAATTAAAGATGTCAGGCGCGCGGCACAGGTTGCGGTTATCAGTAAAGCCACAATGGATCCGGAGGAACAGGAACATCTGATGAAGACCTATGTGGAACCGTATTGTTAGAAACAGGAGAATCGAAATGAAGGATACTTATAGAGAGCGGATCAAGGAAGAACAAAAAAAGTTAAGCCCCAGTCAGGTCTTTTTTTCAGAAGGTTACCGGAAACTTTTTCGGGACCTTGCAAATGAAGTGGCAGGGGAAAAACTGGAGCAGCTGCTTTTGTACCAGAGTACAGAAGACGGGCTGGCAGGCTGGAATGATGGGAAACGAATTGGCATCAACATTGACAATCTCATTACAGGCAGTTTTTTAGAACTGGAACAAAAAAGTGACAGCCTGATCGGGATATTAGGACATGAATGCGGTCATGCCAGATTTACGGATTCTGCACTTCGGAAAGTCTATGTGCAGAACATGCTGGCAGGTGTCTGGTATCCGGATGCACCAGAGCCGGAAAACGAGGACGAAGAAAAAGCCCTGGATGAGATGGATACCTGTCTGACCGGGAAAAATCCAGTGGTGGTTCCCCTTCTGACAGAATGTGCGGCTTATATCAGCAACCTTTTAAATGATGTGTACATAGAGGAAAAGATGTGCAGCCTGTTTCCTGGAAGTATCAAAAAAGGAATTCTGATCAACCGGAGACGAAACGTGGAATGGATTCCCCCGTTAAAAGAACTGCTAGAGGGAAATTCAGATCCGGTTTCTGTTTTTTTAAAGGTACTTGTACAGTATGCCCTCCGGGGATATGCCAATTCCTGGAATATGGAAAGCTGTGAGATGCTGGATACCTTAAATGAAGTGAAGCATTTTGTGGATCTGTCGGTGACAGCGGACAGTGACCTTATCCGTTACCAGGCCACCAACCAGATCCTGCTTAAGATGTGGAAGTATTTTCGGAATCTTTTGGAAGAATTGAAGCAGGAATGTCAGGAACCAGAAGAAAACGAGGAAGAACGACCACAGGAAGAAGAACCGCCGGAAGCAGAAATGCCTCAGGAAGAACCATCAGAAAAAGAGCCGCCAGAAGTGGACGAGTCACAGGAGAAACCGTCGCAGAAAGAACCACCTCAGGTAGAACCGGCAGAAGAAAAATCAGCAGAAGAAAAATCAGCAGGGGAAGAAAATTCTACAGAGGAAGATAGAAAAGAGGCATCCCAGGGAGAAGGAAAATCCGTGGGAGAAGATGAAGAGGAAGAAGAATCCCCCACAGAAGAAACGGAATCCAAAGGGGAAGCGGAACCTGTAAAAGAAAGGAATACTTCTGGGGATAACAACCGGGAAGCTTCTAAGCAGACCGGGGATGAGGAGTCTCCAAATGCCTCAGAGGAGGAAAATAAATCAGAAACGGTATCTGAAAAAGCTTCTTCAGAAGAGAAATCTAAGGAAGCTGTAGGCGGTAAAGAAGGTCCAAAAGATTTTTCTTCGGATTCCTCTGATGAGGATCTGCCGACAGATACATCCGGAGATGGTGGGGATGAGGCGAAAACCGGGAAACAAACAGAAGAGCTGACGGAAGAACAACTAAAAAAGCTGGAAGCAGCCATGGGGGAGTATCTAAAAGAACTGACCGAAGATCTTCCCAAATTTATTCAGGAATCGGAAGTGGATGAGACTGCCTTACCGGAACTTGAAAATGCCACTGTGGTCCAGGTTTCGAAAGAGGATAAGGAAGAAAGGGAAGGCGCAGATGAAAAATCCGACCTGATACTGCAAAAAATCCTTTTGGATTTAGTATCAGAAACCGTGGATCAGGATATGGGAGTAGAAGCCCAAAACCGTCTGCAGGAGGAACTGGACGGGATGGAATTTGAAGCAGCCCATAACATGGTAAAAAAAGAGGTTCTGTATAAGAACACCTTCACAGAAACAGAAAAAAGCTGGCTGTCTGCATATGAAGCTTCGGCAAGAAAGGTAGAAAAAAGGCTTCGAACCAGGCTTCTTCCAATCCTGGAAAACCAGAAGGAACGGACGGAACGTCGGATGTATCTTGGAAAAAAGCTGGATATGCGTGCCATTGCGGATCAAGGCGGTGCCGTATATAAGCGGACATTTCCCGGAAAGAAAACAGATGCGGTGGTCTGCGTGTTGGTGGACAATTCTGGCTCCATGATAGGCCATCGTATAGAAGCAGCCAAGGTAGCAGCCCTTACCTTATACGATTTTTGCAGGAAAGCCGGAATCCCCATTCTGGTTTACGGGCACCATACGGATGGTTACGATCATCGTGATCCAAGTGAGGAAACCGTTTATTTTCACAGTTATGCAGAGTTCGAGGAAGACAGAAACGACCGTTTGCGGATCATCACTATGGAAAACGATGGCAGTAACCGGGACGGGGCAGCCCTTCTATTTATGGCAAATAAGCTTTTAAAACGTCCGGAAAAACAAAAGCTGTTGTTCCTTATCAGCGACGGACTGCCAAATGCAACCCGTTATTTTGGAAGCTATGCCACAGCAGATTTAAAAAAGATCAAGGAAAAGCTCGGAAAGAAAGGAATTTTGTTTCAGGCTGCGGCGATTGGCTGGGATAAAGAAGCTATCCGGAAGATTTATGGAAATGCCTATCTTGATATATCAAGCTTAGAGCAGCTTCCCATCCGACTGACAAAGCAGCTGGCAAAATTACTTCGAAGAGTAAACTAAAAGGAGGAGCACGATGCAGCATAAAAAAAGAAAAAAGATTTATTCCGAACAGTTGTTACAGATCCATGAGGATTCAAAAAAGATACATCCGGGAAAGGAAATCTACGCAACCGGGTATGTGATCGAGCTGAAAAAAGATTGTTATTTTGCAGGCTTTCAGGATGGAAAAATTCTGTGCCGCTCATTTGAGTATGCCCGTTATTTTTCTAACACCCACAGTGCGGAACAGTTTGTAAAAGAATATCTTGGATATGCAGGATTAAGATGCAATCTTTGCAAGGTGGCCTGGGGGCTTGCCGTTCATGGATTGGAGCCCGGATGGAAGGAAAATCTGAAGCCCTATAAAAACCAGGGGCAGATCCTTCAGTTCTCGTCTTATCACGATGGTGTAAACTATCAAAAAGAAAACCATCTGGAACAGACGACTTATATTCTGCCTCTTGTGGACAGGGAAAAAGAACTTTATATTGCAGCGTAACTTTTGGGGGGACAAGTCGTCCCCCTCCTTATTTAATAGGAAGAAATAATTTTAAATGGAGGCGATAGCATGACCGTAAGGGAAGCTGGAAAAGGAATCGTAAGAAGCGGAGGTGGAACTTACCGGATTGGATATACCGACCTGTATGAAATGGAACAGGAAACGGAACTAAGTGCATTCGGGATGAAGGATCTGGAAGAACTGTGGAGTTCCTTGTGTCCGGAATTTGAATGCCGAAAAAACAGTATCCGCTATATAGAAAGAGCATGAGAATAAGAAGCCGGGCTTTTGTGCCCGCAGAAATGGAGTGGAAGATATGGGAATGTATCATAAAAATCACCTGGTAGGACCTGGTTTTAAAAGAATGGCAAAACGCCAGACTTCAAAAGGCATGAGAAGGGCAGCGAAAAAAAGCTGTCAGGAACATTTTGAGGACAGTATTACATTGACCAGAAAAAGCCATAACCTGCATGGGATTGATGCATTTAAGTTTAGTTGAAAAAGGAGAGGCAAAGAATGGAATGGAACATCTATAAAGACTGGCTGGATCCCGTCTTGTACCGGCAGATGGTATCCATGATCTATCAGCTGTCCTCAAATGCGGACAAAGAAGCATTTTTAAAACAGGAGAGAGAAAACAGCCTGTTTTATGGAATCTGTGAGCACAGCATGGAGGAAGAATATAATCTTCACTATCCCGGAGAAGTATTAGAGCGTATGAAAGAGCGGAGAACCATGACAAAACCGGTTTACCGGGCTCTTGGGCTTGCGCTTGCAGGGACATCCTGCATTCAGGAGACCTGTATGTTTAATGGTACCCAAAAAAGCGGCTTCTGGAAACAGTTTGGCAAGGTACTTGGAGAAAAGGATTTGTGTTACCTTGCAGTCCGGTGTCTGCTTGCAACAAAAGATCGCAAGCTCTGGGTGGATGCCCTGCACCAGTATCCATATGAAAAAGTGGAGGAAATGATCTTTATCCTTTCCGTTTTTCCAGAGTCGGATACGTTATGGCAGAAATTAAAGGGAAAGATCGCGGCCTGCTTTGGAAGGGAACGCAGGCTGTCTGTTTACGAAGACTGGCATTTTTATGCCTGGATTGCCATGAAATATGAGAAACGGCTGAAAAATGACCGGACCAAAGAAACTGCGGTGTTAAAACAGGTGGTAAAACTTTCCCAGACAAATGCGGCGAATGCAAACGGGGCGTTGGAGGAACAGCTTATAAAAAGTGGATATCAAAAAGAAGAGGTGATTTTTCTAAATGGCATCCTGACAGGAACACGAAGATACCTGGATGCGAACTCATTGACCGCGGAGAAGATTGCAGTAAGGGTATTGAAAACCTTTCTGCCAGGAGAAAAGATGTATCCGGATGTGGTGTATGAGTTATGTGAAACTTTTTTAAGAAAATACGACTGTTTTCCAGTGCGTCTTGGTGGACAGGAAAAAATCCAAAATTGTTTGTATGGAATGAAGGTGGAAAATGTCAGAACCTTCTTAACGTTGTTCCCTTTTCGGAAAAATGGGATGAAAGAGTGGCATTATATTAATTTAAACCAGGAAAAATGGCACTGCCTGGCGGCACAGCTTAAGGAGGAAGAGTTTGAAAAGTGTGTGAATGACACCCTGCGAAATGGGACATTTGAAAAAACAGAGCTGGAATCCTATCTTGCAGCCTATCAAAAGCTGACCGGACGGGAATATGTGGAAATCTTCTGGAAGAAAATGGATTACGATCTTTGTCATGTCTTTCATCTGTTAAGCGAAAATGGGATCCTGGATGCCGTCGGTCTTATGAAACAATTTTTAAAGGGATACCGGGAAATGAGAAACAAAGAACCAGATCCAGATGCTTTTGAAACGGTTCCCTTTATGGGAGAGCCTGATACCAGGGAGAATCCAATCGGGGAGGCAGAAAAAGTATTTGGGGAGAAATGGGATAGCATGTTGTATTACCTGAAAGCAGATATGGAAGATATAAATACCATGACCAGTTTTTCCATGTTAAAGCTCGTCATTACCCAAATTGGAATAGAGGGAATCCCGGGAATTCTGGAACCATGGAGCATGATCCAGAGATCATTTTCTTTGTATTCGTATGGAATTAGTCGTGGAGAATGCGAGATCTGCCGCCCGCTGTTGGAAAGAGGTGTACATCAGGAATTATTTATGTGGATCGAGGAACATCTGTTTTTAACAGATGTTGGAAACTACATCAGCTTTTTGAGGAGCATCCTGTTAAAAGACAGTACAGGACTTTGGATGGAACAAAAGGAAGCTATGCAGATGGCAAAAGAAATCCTTCCCTATCTGGAGGACAGTAGTGGGAAAGAAACGCTGCGAAGAAAATACATGTCAGAGGAAGAACTGCGAAGCCTTGAAATGGAAAAAGAGTGGAAACAGATACAGGAAACAAGGATGCGAAAGCTGGAAGAGGAAAAGAAGATCAAAAAGGAATTTAATCTTCTGCTTCGGAAAAATAAGGGGACAAATCAGCTTTTCGAACAGATCTATGACTTTTATTACTATGGAAGATATGCGGAAAATTCCTTACGTGCCAGGATCATTCTTTCCTATATGCGGGATTATCTGGACAGAAGAGGAAAAATTGTAACCAGCAAAGAGGAAATAAAATATCTGTTGTTGCTGTTTCAGAACCTGTATAAAAATGAACAGATAGCGTTAGAGGGCATCAGGCAGATGATAGATTTGATGGAGGTTGCATAATGATAGAAGTGATAAAAAGACATTTAGCGGAACGAAATATGCTAAAAACGGCGGGCCTGTCTCTTTGTTACCTGGCAAAAAAGGGAGAAGAAAAATGTGTACGGGCAGCAGAAGCCATCATTCAAAATGAAGTTATGGATGTGATCCCGTTCTTGGGGGAACAGGTATGTTTGTACATGATGGAAGATCCGGAAACGATTACCTATCTTGGAATCCTGAAAAAAGAGGGATGTGAGCTGAATGCATACCGGTTCCAGCGGATCCTATTGGATGCAGGGATAGATAAAGTTTCAGATTTTTCCTATGAACAGGTAAAAGCCGTGTATTTTGATCCGCTGGTAACCGATGGAACGGCCTATTCTTATATGAAATATTATGGAGAGCAGAACGTAAGCAAAGAAGAAAAAGAACAGCTGGTAAAAAGTATTGCCATGTGTACGGATGTGCTGGACTTTGAGAATGTAGGGGAAAAAGACCGTATGCTGCTTGTGAATCCGGTATTTTCCTCGGAGTTGCTGCTCGATCTATTGGAAAATGTAAACAACCTTAAAATTCTTCAAGATCAAGATCTGATGGAGCTTGTTAACACGCTTGCCGGGTATGAAGCTGAGATCCGGTCTCTAAATCAGAATCAGTTCGATCAGATGAAGGAAAGACCTGTTGAGATACTGGAAAAGTTAAGGATTGTGACCAGGTACATTGAAAAAGAGAATCTGACGGATGGATTAAACTTATGGCTGTGGAATGAAGCTCTGTATGAGGATCTTTGTAAGCTGGAACGGGCATTTACAGATGGTGCGGATCTGGCAGAGGTATTTTACAGTAAAGTGTCCTATGTGAATACCCTGTACCAGAATCCCTTATCTAAAATTTCTCTGTCCAGTTTAAGTGTAGAAAAATCAGAACTTCTATTATATGCCATCACACAGAAAAAGAAGGCATTCTTAAATCTCATCAATGAGGAACCGGAACTTTTTTATGATCTTCCAAATGCTTCCATGCTGTTAAAGAAAGAGATGTACCAGGAGTATATAAACTTAAATACCCTCAACCGGAAGAATTTAAAAGATAGTGCGGATCTGATTTTATCGAATGACAGATTCGAACTTTTGGCAAAGCGGGAGCATACATTTGAAGAGTTAAAGCTTCTTTGTACTGCAAAAGAGGCGTTGATCCGTTTGTATGAACAGCTGACCTGCAAATGTGATGAAAGACTCATGGTTCTTCGGGAACTGATAAAACGGGAGTGTGTGCCGTATTCCTTTTGGAAAGGACAGATAGAACCACTTGCAGCTGCATTATCCGAAAAGCCGCTATCCAGATGGATCCGGGAGGACTTTCGGAACATTTCGGATTTAAGCTACGGAACGGCACTGTGGCTTCTTGTTTACCGGGAGCAGCTAAAAGGCATGGAAAAAGAGATCACCATGGAACAACAGGCCCTCTATCTGTTAAAAGATCTGGCACTGGTAAAAGAGTGTGATTCGTTAAGTGAATTAAAAGAAAAGCTGATCTTAGGGGATGTTTCCTGGAGGCTGCTAAAAGAAAAACTGTCGTTTTCAGAAGAATTTGTACAAAATAATGCTGCTCGGATTGGCAACTTTCTATTTGTAGGCGGGGCTGAGATCATGGAAACTTTTCTGGAACGGCAGCCATCCAAAATCGAAGAGATCCGGAGACTGGTTACAGCAGAGCTTCTTGGAAAATTTGACGAACTGAAATATCCATCTGGGGATCTCATGCGTGAGATTGATTTTGAGGTATCCGAAGAAGCGGAAAAAGAATGGAAAATAGATCGGACTTTTACCAGCAAAAACTTGGTATTAAAAGAGGAAACCGGTCTTCTTCCAGTCATGCAGATCGGAGAGGTCCCAAGCTATTCCTGCCTCTCCTACCGCTCAGGGTTAAACAGCGATTGCCTGTTATCCTGCTTTGATTCGAATAAAAAGTTTTTCTTTATCCGAAAAAATGGACAGGTGGTATTTCGGGCCATGATACGATTGACAAAGGGATCCTATGTGGGTGACAGAATGCGAAAAAAGATCCAGTTTGCAGATCTGTCAGGAGCTGGGAAACCAAAAGAAGAGGAAGGGGAAGAACTGGTATTGTTCTTGGAGCGTTATTACGAGAAAAACCTGGCGTATGAGGAACAGGATCAGGCAGTATACCTTGCATTTGTGGCTGCAAAAGAAAAAGCCAAAAAGCTGGGAGCCAGGTTGGTTCTTAGCTGTTACTACCAGGATGATGTGAAAACAAAGGAATATATAAAGAGTAACTACTATTTATATATTTCCAAATCCAAAAACGGCAGCCAATACCTGGATAGCCTATACGGGGAAGCGTCAGTATCGGATTCCGGAGACTATAGCAGCAATATCTTTTTGCTGGAAAATAAAGAACAGGAGGTGGCTGCGTGAGCATTCAGGAACTAAGAAAAGAACAGGCAAGAAATTTAAGGTACAAGAAGCCCATTGCAAAAGGTCTGAACTGGCAGGATATTTGGGATGACCTGTATGAAATGTACGAAGGGTGTACCCTTGTGATCTGGTTCATGGATGATGATAAGGAAACTCTTTTAGAGTCTTTAAATGATGATGAATCCGAAGTTGAGGAATATAAAATTGCATTTTCTACCTTAGAAGCAGACTGTGACCAGCTGATGGCAGCTCTTCAGGAAGAGTGGATTCCCGAGTGCTTCAACCTGTTTTTTGTGGCTGCACAAGCCGGGGATTATCTTGGTTATGATATTTTTGAGCGTGATTATTTCGGAATCAACGGAGAAGAGGCCTGGGCGGAGGATGTGGCAAAAGAAAAGCTCATGCGTCTTACCAAAGAGGAACTGATCGCATCAGTACGCCAGTGCTTTAATGTTTATCGCTCCTACGTCGGGCTTCGGTACCGGTATGACAATCTGACTGCAGCCATGAATTTTATAAAGGGAGAGCACACAGACTATCTGGGAATCGTAAAGCGAATTGAAGATTTATATGAAGGAGCTTGTAAGGAAAAGGGAGCTTATGCGAAGGATACAAAAGCCTGGCGTGACTTTGACAGCTTTGCAAAAAAAGTTCCAAATGAAGTGTGAATCGTATAAAAGGAAAAGTGGGGAAGTGTGTATGGCAAAGGCATTATATGATTTATGTAGAAAGGACGGAACGGTGATGGTTTATTCCATCACCGGACCGGAAGTGGCAGCAGCAATCGGCTGTAAGCTGCAGGATGTTTATAATTCTGCGTGTTATGGACAATTGATCCAGCATACCTATTATGCGGAAGTGATTGACCGTCCGCTTAGCAGGCGAAAGGATATTACCCTCTTAACGGAATATGATCGTGTCCGCAAGGAATTTCTAAAGAGACACAAAAACAGAAGAAAATTGTTTGTTGAATAGGAGAAAGTAAGGGGCTGGAAACAGTCCCTTACAATAATACTGAGAATTGTGACGTGAAGTGTGTTGTTGGGAATGGCAACTCTTTTGGAAAATCGATCGGGTATTTTATGCATTGGTTTTGACAAAAAATATATTTTACAGTACTGTGATAGAAAAAGGAGTATTGGAAATGAAGCTACAGGATAGATTGGAACAATATTTAGAATATTGCATTTACAGAAAAGAACTGGACTCAAAAACGGTAAAAGCGTACCGGATCGACTTGAATCAGTTCTTTTCTTTTGTATGCTGTGATGCGCCAGAAAAAGAAACGATTGAGTGGTATATTACGGAGCTGCATAAAAAATATAAGCAGAAAACGGTGAAAAGAAAAATTGCATCGGTAAAAGCCTTTTATAGTTACCTGGAAGAAGAGGAACTGTTAGAACAGAATCCGTTTCGAAAAATAAAAGTTAAATTTAAAGAAACAATAGTTCTGCCTCGGATTATCCCAAGAGATGAGATAGAGCAGCTCTTAAATTATATGTATACTTACCTGAATGGTCTTTCTGGCATTGGATATAAATATGGTTTGCGTGATGTAGCGGTTGTGGAGCTGTTTTTTGCCACTGGAGCCAGAGTATATGAAATATCAAATATTCGAAATGAGAGTATGGATTTGAATTCTGGGCGTATACGAATTATGGGAAAGGGAGGAAAAGAACGGTATATCCAAATCAGCAATAAAACAGTTTTAGAAATTCTGCGGAAATACTATGTAGAAAATGAGAGGGAAATAAAGAAGTGTGGATATTTTTTTGTGAATAATAGAGGAAACAGATACACAGAACAATCTATTCGTTTTATGTTAAAGAAATACACGAAGAATGCTGGGATTGAAACAAAAATTACACCCCACATGTTCCGACATTCCTTTGCTACATATTTGATTGAGGAAGGCGTAGACGTGAGCTGTGTGCAGCAGATTTTGGGGCATTCCTCAATAAAAACAACTCAGATCTATATTCACGTAGCAGCCAAAAAGCAAGCGGATATTTTGCGAGAACGACATCCGAGAAATAATATGAAAATTATGGATGCTGCGTGATATTAATATTTAGAATATTGGAGCAGTAGGCCAGCTGAAAGCAGGTGGCCTTTTTCATGTGCATAAATGTGAAATGCTGGAAATCATGTAATAGCATTTTTCAAAAAATAATTATATAGTATTAAAATATGGAAAATTTGTATGAAATTTGATATAATCTTTATAGATAATTCTTAATTATCTTAATAAATAAGACATTAGGAGGCAGTGAAATGATTTCACAAGAAAATTCGACAGGTAGACCATTGGCAGATGCAAAATGGTTAGAAAATCACCATCGTGCAAAACTACCTGAAAGAACTGCTTTTGCTAAGAAATTAGCAAAATTGAATCCGAAAAATATTGTTGACTTAGGCTGTGCAACTGGTTTATGGCTTGAGCTTTTGAATGATATACTCCCGTCCGATTGTGAATTTATCGGCATAGATAGTGATAAAGAATCTCTAAAATTAGCAACTGAACGAAGCAAATTATGGGACAGAAAAGTTAAATTTCTTCATTTAGATTTGGAAAAGGAAGTTGACAAAATACCTCCCAGTGATATAACTTTAGCCTTTAATATTTTTCCATATATTGACGATCTGGATTCCTTTATAAAGGCGTTATGGAATAGATCTCCACATGGAGTTCTTGCAGTACGGCAGTACGATGGTGCTTCAATTCGTTTTGGTCCAATGGATACAGCTATAAGACAAAAGATGGAGTTGGATTTAAGAATAGCAACTGAAAATAGTCAAAAATTTCACCATTATGATATGGACAGGACATTTTCAGCTTTGCATAAATCCAACTATAATAATTTTGAATATAGTTTCGAATTATTTGAACGAGTGAGTCCGTTTGATGAAAACTTTATTCCCTATTATCAAGGCACGCTCATCTGGACCATTCAGCATTTATCTGAAGTATCTGCAAATAATCTAAAAAAATGGATGGAAGCTGACGCGCTTATGAAAAATCGCTATTTTTATGAAGTTGATTTAGTTGCTCTACTGTCATAATCTTCGACCGCAACACGCCACAGACCTTTGTATTGCGCAGCAAACATATTAAGTATTTCAGTATCTCTAGATAGCAATACAACTGGGTCTTGTGGTATATCTCTAAAATCCCAGTTAAATAAAACTTCTTTAGTACCATCTTTATATGTCAGAATAACAAAACCGATTTGGGGTTCTGATTGTGCAATCAGTTTATATTGGTAATTGCCTTTATGCTTTTCAGATACTTGACTGTCTATTTTTTTGAATCGTTCAAGTGCGGATTTATCTCCAATATCTTTCCAAGTTAGACCTTGATTTACATTTTTGGCAATTTTAGCAAATGATTGTTGATAAGAAGTACCATCATATAAGCGTTCATTCGTTTGAATCTCTTCATCTTCGAAATTAAAAGAAGTATTTTGTACATAATCTAAAACAGGCAATCTATTAATAATATATTCCCAAGCGTATTTTGGGGTTCCCATTTTTGTTACATGTAAATAGTTTTTTACGGTTTCACAAATAAGTTCAGAATCCTCAGATACTTTTTGCACTTCATTGTGAGTAGTTATATTTTGCCCAATAATCAACACAATTATAGAAAGTAAAAATGCTGGCACAGCTGCTAATGATGATTGCGAAGTGTATTTTAATGGATCGATATAATAAGTTATTACAAAAGTTGCAATAGTCAAAACCGAATTAAATATCAACAGAATCAATTGTTTTGTTGATGAATTCATTTTTTTCATATGAGTCCTCTCTCGTATAATTATAGCAGATAATTAAGAATTATCCTGTATTCAGTTCCAAAATATAAAGTATTATGAATTTTGAGGAGAAGTAGACGAAAAAAAGATCAAAAAAGTCAGAAGGTGAATTATAAAAAAACAGCACAAATTTTCATTTCTCCATATAAACTACATAATATTGTCAGGGAAATCCTGGAGCAGCATAATGCCTAGTATGAAATGACGAATACAAAGGAGGGCGTTTTGTTCCAGTTTAAAATAGAAAACGGAACCTGCACTTTATAAAAAGCAGAATTTGATAAATTGTTTTATATCATCAGAAAAATACGGAAATTATAGGATAACCGGTTTGATAAAATGGTGGATAAGCCCCCGATCGTATGGATCTATGGAATGTGCTGTCGGGGCTTTTATAGTTGCGGATGTATATAAGACATCAAGATATAGATTATATACTATTTTATCAGAGATTCAAAAGGTTACTTATAATTACAGGATCTAAGAAGATTACGAAAAAAGTGAATCAATAGGTTAATTAAACACGAAAGAGATTTTCATTTATATGTAAATAATTACTGAAAAAATAATTTAGAAGAGTTATAAATATAATAAATTTTCAAAAAATCTTTTAGAATGATTGACAAATTTATAGATAAATGTTATGATTTCATTAACAAAAGAATAATAATGTGGTCGGCTCCTAAAGAGCCTGTTTAAGACAATCCAGTGGAATTCTGGAACTAAACCTTTGTGTTTACCTGTGTATAGCTTTTCATATCAGAAGTGTTTAAGTCAGACCATACTACACGTTGGCGGAGACTCCTATATTTATGAAAGGAGACTTCGCTTTTGTTATCTAAATGTGATTTTTCATAGCCGGGATTTCATCAATAGGAGAATCTGGTTTGGAGAATAAATAAACAGGGAGGAGGCGGCCATAGGCCGGAGAAAAAGAAACTTTATTAATGGTAACAAAAATATCAAAAAACAATTTATCGTATTTAAGAGAGGAGAGCAAAAAAGTATGATGAACAAAATGTTTAAAAAAGTTTCCGCAGTAGCACTCGCAGCAGCAATGACACTTGGTTCAAGTGTAGCAGCACAGGCAGCAACCGTAAAAATCTATTTTAGAGAGTGGCATCAGAATAGCACCAGCAATTCTTATCTTGGAACTCCAGATACTTCAACATTTGGAAGAGAACCTGTGTTTACAGTAAATAATGTAAAGAAAGGTACAACTTATAAAGCTGTGTTAGATGAAGCCGTTAAAAATTCAGATGATGATTATGTATTAACATGGACTGGTACTGATGGAGACTATTTAAAAACTATTACCATTGGAAATAAACCGTGGGATAATACCGGTAAAAACACTGAACCAGATTATGATGGTGACACAATGATTGGCGCTATCTGGGTAGGCAGTGCTTGGATGTGGTATGAAGGTGATAATATTGATCTTGCAGACACACATTCATACCCAGAGACTACTCTTGGAAAAACTTATGTTCCAGTTGTATCAAATGGAGATGAAAACGAAGTATATTCTTTTGTTTTAAGCTATGATGAAACTAAGTTTGGATGGGGGACAAAAGAATGAGAAAGCGATTTTATTTAGTGACAGCCCTTTCTTTGATCCTGGTTGCTTCTGCACCGCTTAATGCGAGTGCGGAAACTCTAAATGATTCATTTTATAGCGCACAGGAAGTGGACGAGAATGTAGAAATAGAGGATTTTGGAGAAATAGAGGATGAGTTTATATCTGATGATATAACAGAGGGCGATTTGTTTTCTTCGCAGGCAGAAGAGTATTCCACTGGGGAAAGCAATGATTCAGCTGATGATGGTTGGACACAATTAGAAAATGAGTCTAAAATTTCTTTTAAATACGATAGTGAGAGCAAAACCCTTTCATTTAGGGCTTCAGAGCCGGCTGCATTACCTGATAATAATCAAGATGGAAGTTGCAGCGAATGGTATTTAAAAAATAAAGAAGTCAAAAATGCAACAAAAGTTGTAATTGGTGATAATATTACAAGAATTGGAGCTTTCAATTTTGACAATCATTTAAGTGCTTATCCAAATCTTAATACTGTTGAATTATCTGCATCTGTAAAAGAAATTGGAGCATCTGCTTTTAGTAATGTTGCCACATTATTAAGCATTAATCTTGAATCGGTTGAGAATATAGGAAATAGTGCATTTGGACATACTGGTATAGAGAGCGTTACATTTGATAAAAGTTTAGTTTCTATTGGAAATTATGCTTTTTATTATTGTGGAGCTTTAAAACAAGTAAATGCTAAAGGAACTGTTAGTATTGGTGAGTCTTCTTTTGAACAATGTAGGCAGTTAGCTTCTTTTCTATGTGATTCAAGTATTTCAATAACGGGTAGTAGTGCATTTTATTATTGCAGTGCATTGAGCGTGTTTAAATCTACATCTATAGTAGAAATTGGAAAATATGCTTTTGGACGTTGCACAAGTTTAAATGAGCTTGATTTTTCTGAAACACAAAAAATAGGTGATTATGCATTTTCAAGATCTGGTATCACAAAAGCTAACTTTGCAATGTTAAATGAAATTGGAAACAAAGCGTTTTTTAAATGTTCCAGTTTAACATCTATTTGTTATCATGGAAGTAAAACAGAATGGGATACAATTTCGAAAGATGCCAGTTGTCCAGCATCTGCAGTAATTCACTACAAAGCGGATACAGAAGAAGCAAAAGATCCGACTTGTACCGAACCAGGTCGTAAGGGTACTAACGTTTGCGATGTTTGTGGTAAGAGCTATTCCGATAAAGATGATACGGAAAGTGTTATTCCTGCATTAGGTCACAGCTATTCTGATGAGTATACCGTGGATAAACCAGCAACTTGTACAGAGAATGGCGAGAAGAGCAAGCATTGTACACGGGAAGGCTGCGAAGCGAAAGATGATATTCAAAAGATAGAGGCTCTCGGACATGATTATGTGGAAACAACAGTAGCACCTACCTGTACTGAAAAAGGAACTCTTACCAAAACCTGTAGCAGATGTAACGATGTTGTTACAGAAGAGATTCCGGCACTTGGTCATGATTTCGCAAAAGACTACACTGTAGATGTGAAAGCTACCTGCACAACTGACGGTAAGCAGAGCAAGCATTGCTCCAGATGTGATGCGAAAACAGATGAGCAGAAAATTCCAGCTCTTGGACATGATTTTACATCTAAAGTTACCAAGGAAGCTACTTGTACAGTTGATGGCGTGATTACCAAAACCTGCAGCAGATGTGATGCAACTGAAACAGAAGCAATCAAAGCACTTGGACATAAGTTCGGTGATTGGAAAGTAACAGCGGAAGCAACTGTACTTGCACCAGAGCAGCAGGAAAGAATCTGTGAGACCTGCGGAGCAAAAGAGACAAAAGCCGAAGGCACTGCATTAAAAGCAACAGCTACAGTCAATGCAACCACAGTAAAACTGAAAGTAAAACAGTCCACCTCTGGCCTGAAAGTTACAGGTCTTGCGAAAGGTGATTCCGTAAAATCCTGGAAGTCTACTAACACCAAGATCTTTACCGTAAAAGGAAAAGAGAATGGTACCTGCAAGCTCACAGCAAAGAAAGCTGGTACAGCGAAACTTCAGATTACTCTTGCCAGTGGACTGAAAAAGACAGTTACTGTAAAAGTCCAGAAAACAGCAGTAAAAACTACGAAGGTTACTGTGGCTAATACAAAGGTAACTGTTAAGAAGGGCAAAAAAGTGGCTCTGAAACCGGTTGTGAAACCGTTCACTTCCAAGCAGAAAGTTACTTATACAAGTTCCAATAAGAAAGTTGCAACCGTTTCCTCTAAGGGTGTTGTAACCGGAAAGAAAAAAGGAACAGCGAAAATTACTGTAAAATCTGGAAGTAAATCTGTAAAGGTAACTGTAAAAGTTAAATAAGCACCAATAATGGAGGCTCTTCTTCCGTAAGGAAGAGGGGCCTTTTTTAAAGGAAAGGAGCCTGGAATAAATGAAAAAAATAGGACTATGGAAAAAATTAGCCAGTTGGCTGCTTGTTTTTCTGTTAGTGCTGCAAATTCCGACAGACGTGTTTGCGGAGGAATGGATCAGCGGAACCGATATTTCTGTAGATAGCGATTTTGCAGAAGAAGACGCTGGTTATGTTGAAGAGGAAGAAAATACCGATTTTATCGATGATGAGAAAATAGAAGTACCGGAGAGCGATGGCTTTACCGATTCGGAAAACCTGTCAGAAGAAGAGACGGCTCTTTTTAGTGACGGAACCGATCAGGAAGAATCTAACGAAGAAACCCAGGAAGTACAGGTTACGGTAAGCGTCAGCAAAGATGGAAAGTTCCTGAATGATAAAGATGGTAATCCGATGGCTGGGCGGTCCATTACGCTTACCGGCAAAAATACATATAATATGGATGATGCCTTAAAGCTGGCCCATGATCTTTATTATCCGGGAGGAGCAGAAGCTGGATATGATTACCACGAAGATGAAAATGGGATATATGATGGCATAATATATAAATTGTGGGGATACAACAAAAATGATGTTCCCAATATTAAATCTATATTGAATCACGATACCCGAAATCTGGGATCGGCCCTTAGCCGTACCGTACAAAACGGCGATGAACTGCATTTTTTTATACAGGCACAAAACGGCAAGGATAAGTTTGCGTTTTTCACAGAAACTGAAGCAACCTATACCCAGGGACAGGAAATAACACTAAAGCTGAGACAGCGCAATGACTTTGGGGGATGTTTTTCAAATTGCACAGGGGCAAGCATTTATATTAATGGTGTCAAACAGGAAGAATTACTCACAGACTCAGAGGGAAATGTAACACTGCCAAAATTAGAAGCTGGCCAGAGTTATTTAATCACTGCGGAGAAATTGATCAATACCTCTGATGGGACGGAGGTAACGGACATTTCGGCTGCATATACAACCGTTACAGTTGTTCCTGCCAGTGAGCAGCCTGGAGATTATATCAGTAAAGTACATTTGCGTGTGGAAAAGGGAGAGACAACAAAAGAGGTCGAAACCGCCACATTAGATGGGGAAGACGCTTTATGGATTCCTTCGGAACTAAGTGATGGAAATTTCTATGTCAAAGCTGAGCTTACGGATGATATCCCAGAAGGTGCGGCAGTATATGCGGTTTATTCCAATCCACAGGATGGAAGCATCTATCGGGTAAAGCTGACAGATGGAAAAGAGACATTCTTAAAAAATACAACGGTTTTCCAGTGTGCAAATGTAACTTCTTCCATAAGATTTGAGGTACGGAAAAACGGAAATGTCTTACAATCTGTTAAGGTTCCAATATACTATCGGTCACATCTGACGAGCATGGAATTTTTGGATTCCTGGGGACATGAGATAGAAACTGGTTTGCAGGACACCCTGGAAGACCAGGTACTTGAAATAAAAGTTCCCCAGAATGCAAAATATTTTGACCTAAATTGCGGGACTTATTATGGTGGTATAAAGGAGCTCTTTTACTATAACAATAAACTGAATGTCACAGGGGCAACGGTCCAAAGCATCCCTGTAGGGCTTCGCTTTTTCCCGGATTGGGAAAAAAATGATGAATGCCGGATTTCATTTATTTTAGAAAAGAATGAAACTTATCATAATTCTAAAGATACAAAATATACCTTTGTCATAACACCGGGGGATATTGATTACACACCGGAAGTAACCGTAAACATCACTGGAAAATATGGGGCTGTTTATGAAAATTCAGAATCCCCCGTTCTCTCGGCTGGTGCAGAAGTGTTGCGTCCGGAAGAGGGAAAACTGACTTATCAATGGTATTATCTGGTCTTGCCTGATAATGTTTATGTGCCGGATTATGTAGCTCTTGATAAGTATGTAAAATTGGAGGGAGCCACCGAAGAAGCATATAGGGTTCCTACAGATTCCGTTTTTGACACAAGATATTATTGCTGTATCGTCAATTATGAAATCGATGGAAAAATATATCCTGCCAAAAGTGACTTTACCAAAATTGCGGTTGTGTCGGAAAAACTTGAAAAACCGGAGATAGAAACCCAGCCACAGCCTATTTCCTGGATACAAGGGAAGCCATTAACGGAAAAACTGGAAGTCAGTCTTAAGAAAGTTACTGGACAAGGCATTGCACAGTATCAATGGTATAAAAATACAGAGAATAGTAATGAAAACGGACAGGCTCTTGTAAATGAAACAAAAAGCTCTTATACACCTCCGGTTTCAGAACTTGGAACCACCTACTATTATTGTGAAGTCTGGTATGAGCGTACTGACCGGTCTTATGAACAGGGCAAAGATACAGAAAGAAATACTTTGACCAGCGAAAAAGTGGTTTCAAATCCGGTTGCTGTTACGGTTACGGAAGAACCGCTTCCATGGGAAGGAAACGGATCAGAAGAATCTCCATACCTTATTAAGTCAGTTTCGGATCTGGAAGCGCTGCGTGAAAAAGTAAATAAAGACGGATTTACTTTTTCAGATGCTTACTTCAGACTGGATGCGGATATTACCCTTCCGGATGGCTGGAAGCCGATCGGTGCAACAAAGAATGGCAAAGTTAATCTGGAAAATGGAGCAAACTTAAATGCATTTAGCGGCATCCTGGATGGCGCTGGACATACCATCACAGTGCCGGAAGGTGGGCTTCCACTGTTTGGCTATGTCAGAAATACCAGGATCCGGAACCTGAACATTTATGGAAAGAAAATCGCAGGTTACGGGCTTATCAATAACTTTGAAGGTGTCGGTCTTTCTGGAAGTGCAGTTGAGATTGATAATGTAACTTTAAAGAGTGGCTCCAGTACCTTAAAGTCCGGTCTTATTGGAGCAAATAAGACTACCAATCCTTATGCTGGTTGTTCTGCCGCATTTGTAGCAACGATTAAAAATTGCACCATCGAAAAGGGTGTTGTCATTGGGTATGACAAAAAACAGAGTCAGATCGGTGCCATCGCAGGGCGTATGCAGGGAACTATAAAGAACTGCGTGAGTTATGCAGATGTTTATGGAACGGATTATGTAGGTGGTATCATTGGAACCCGTGATAATGCCATGGGAACCTGTGAAGTCATCGGATCTGAATTCTATGGAACAGTAACTGCTTCCGGACAGCATGCCGGAGGTATTGTTGGTGGCGGATATGATGATTCTTCAGCTCCAAATGGAACAAAGGTTACCATTAATAACTGTGTGTCGGAGGGAACTGTTACAGGTGCAGATAAGGTTGGGGGTATTCTAGGTGGAGATACCTATGTGGCACAGACTTGGGACAACTGTCAGTATTCCCTTAGAAATAATTCCTTCACAGGAAAAGTCCAGGCTACTGGTGAAAATGCTTCCTATATAGGTGGAATCATTGGTTTCTATGACAGTCTGAACCGGATCGATGCGATTTCGAATAATTATTATTCAAAGGATTGCGGAGCTACAAATGGTATTGGATTCGTAAAATATATTGATACCAGCTGTGCTTCCCATGAGACATCAAGCGGATCTACCTATTTTAATACAGAAAATGGTACTACAGACTGTCCGGATGTAAACGGATGTGGTTGGAAAACTGGGTATAACCGTACGGACGATCCTCTTGGAGCAGATATGGACAAATTGTTCTCCACAGAAGGCCTGCGGATTACGGTAGATTCCCTGGAGCTTAGCGGCGATTACCGTACTGCATTTGATATTGGGGAAGACTTTGATTTTACAGGAATGCAGGTAAAAGCCCTTATCAGTGATGGTACCGAACAGGAGGTCCCGTGGACAGATCTTACCATTGAAGGATATAACAAAAATCAGCGTGGAGAGCAGACCTTAAAGCTTTCTTATAAAGAAGCTTTTACCCAGCTGACCGTAACTGTACTGAAGAAGGATGCAGGAATGATCACTGTCAGCCTTACCCTTCTTGGAGACAGCGTACATAACAGTGATACAGACGGAACCTGCCATACTTTATATAATGGAAACCTGGAAACCTGGATCAAAAAGACAGATTACAAGGTAGATGGAAATGCAAATGTTCTTGCAGTATTAAAGACGGCTTTTGCAGAAAATAACATGACCTATCGTTCTGCAAAAGAAGAAAATTATATTGCCGGAATTACCCGGGCAGGAGAACCAGAACTTGCTGAATTTACAAACGGGGATTATAGCGGCTGGATGTACACTTTAAATGGTATCCATTCTGATCTTGGCGTAAAAGAGCAGTATCTGGAAGATGGAGACGAGATCGTTTTCCATTATACAGATGACTACCGGAAGGAACACGAACATGAGTGGTCGGAAAGCTGGTCTTATGACTCTGGATCCCATTGGCATGAATGTGTGTCCAGATATGGAACCTGTGATATTACTGATAATACGAAAAAGGGCGGCTATCAGAAGCATACCTATGGAGAAGGCAGGGTAGTAAACGCAGCTACCTGCAAAGCAGAAGGAAAGAAGGAATTTACCTGTCTGGTGTGCGGTTATACGAAGACGGAAACCATTCCAAAAACCAGCCAGCATACCTATGACGCTGGAACCATCACTAAACAGGCAACCTACACCGCAGCCGGGGAAAAGGTTTATACCTGTACTGTATGCGGGACAACCAAAACAGAAGTGATCCCGATGCTTACTCACGAGCATAACTTCACCTGGACGGTCATTTCCAAAGCGACTGTATTTGCTCCGGAAAAACAGGAGGGAATCTGCTCCATCTGCGGTGCAAAACAGAGCCGTGATAACGGAAGCAAGCTCACCGCAACCATGAAGTTAAATGTAACCTCCATCAAGCTTCAGAAGAAACAGGCTACGACAAAAGTAAAGGTTACCGGTCTGGCAAATGGGGATTCCGTGAAGTCCTGGACTTCCAGCAACAAAAAGATTGTGACCGTGGATAAAAACGGCAAGATCAAGGCTGGTAAGAAAACTGGAAGTGCGAAGATCACCATCACCTTAAAGAGTGGCAAGAAAGCAACCTTGAAGGTAAAGGTACAAAGCGCGAAGGTAAAAACAACTAAGATTACCGGATTAAAGACGAAACTCACCCTGAAAAAGGGTAAGAGCCTTACCTTAAAGCCTGTTATTTCTCCAATCACCTCCCAGGAGAAGGTGACTTACACCACCTCTAATAAGAAGGTGGCAACTGTTACGAAAAAGGGTGTGATAAAAGCGAAGAAAAAAGGCACAGTAACCATTACGGTAAAATCCGGAAAGGTTACCAAGAAGGTCAAAGTAACCGTAAAATAAGAATCGGAACATCCACCAATGTCGGAGAAAAGTTCTCTGGCGTGGTGGATGTTTTTTCTGGTTAAAAGAAAATGGGGAAAATAAAAGAAACCAGGAAAGGACCAGAAACTATAAATCCAGATGACAGTCCCCTCAAACAATGCTACAATACCTGTAGAGAAAGAATAAAAAGAAAGGGAAGCGTATGAACCAAAAACGAAAAAAGTGGTTGACCTTGTTATTAAGTCTGTTACTGCTTCTATGTGCCAGCGTGTTTACAGGCTGTGGGGGAGAGTCCTCTTCCGGGGAGCCTGCGACCTGTACGATCGAGATCTCCTGTGCGACGGTCCTGGATCACATGGAGGAGTTAAAGGAAACCAAAAAAGAGTTTGTCCCGGAGGATGGACAGATCCTAAAAAAGACAACGGTCTCATTTACCACAGGGGAGAGCGTCTTTGATATTTTAAAAACCATCTGTGGGGAAAAGGGGATTCAGATTTCTTCGAAGTACACCCCACTCTATGACAGCTACTATGTGGAAGGAATTAACCAGCTCTATGAGCTGGACTGCGGAAAAAATTCCGGCTGGATGTACAGTGTCAATGGGACATTTCCCAATTATGGGGCATCTGCGTACAAGCCAAAAGACGGGGATGTGATCTTGTGGGTGTACACCTGTGACCTTGGAAACGATGTGGGAAATCCCTATCAGGGAGACGAAAAATAGCCGGGTAAGCCCAACCGGTTCTAAACCACTGATCCTGCAAAAAGATTCATAGATTGCCAAAATTTGACAGATGCCATTTCAAATGCTATAATACTAATATTTGATATAGGTAGAAATATCAGAGAACGAAAAATCAAATAACCAGACATGGTTCAGCCAGATAAGGCTGATTTAGGAAAATTCGGTGCGATTCCGGAACCATAATCACTGTATGAAATCAGCGGTACATAACAGCGCATTTTAAGTCAGCATATTCCACTTGTCGTAAAGGACGGAGGCTCATCGAAGTAATGGGGCTCTGTTTTTGTTACCCTAAAAAGCGGAGGAAAGAAAAGAATGCGTGTTTATAAAGATGAAGAAATGCGCTGGAGTATGTTGCGGTATGACAGCCGGACATTTACAGCACAGCAGGCAAAAATGTTAAAGGGGGATGTTACAAGGAAGGAGATCCCGGAAAAATATATCTACATTGACGATGGCTGTTTTCGGGCAGATGGACGGATGCGGGAAGTCATTCTCCCGCCAAATTGTAAGATCATTGGACGGGAAGCCTTTTTCCAGTGCCAGATCCGAAAGGAAGTTGTTCTTCCTAAGACAATGAAGGAAATTAAACGGCGGGCGTTTTCAGAAAATCACAGCCTGCGTGCAGTCCATTTTCCAGCGTCTTTAAAAACCTTAGGACCAAAAGCTTACCGTGATTGTACCAATCTATTAAGAGCCGTGTTTGCAAAAGACTCAGAGTGCCGGGAAATTCAGGAGGGAGCATTTGATTCCTGTTCCAAGCTAAAAAGACTGGTGCTGCCAGACCACGTTGAAGTGATTGGAAGTAAAGCGTTCTTTCGGTGCAAGGAGTTAAAAAAGGTAATTTTCCCAGATACCTTGAAGGTAATCGAGGCAGAGGCGTTTCGGTTTACAGGCCTTGAGGAATTAAACCTTCCGGAAGGTTTAGTAGAACTTGGCGATAGTGCCTTTTTCAAATGCAACAACTTAAAACATGTTGTGATCCCGGAGAGTGTGGATGTGATCGAACGCTGGGTATTCCATGGCTGCAACCGGCTGGAAAGTGTGGAAATCCGTCACGATCCGGAGTATGTCGGTCCGTGGATCGTTAATAAGAGCTGTACCATTCGCTGTTATAAAGGCAGCAAGATGGATGCCTATTGTGATGAGTATGAACTGAAGAGGGAGTATATCGGTGCCGAAAGCGTTGTCAATGAATAAAGAAAAAAACAACAGAACGTGTGCAAACCTTACGGTAATGGATACCTTTTCTGCCTGTCATCCTTTTTTGAATTTTTTCTATTTTACAGTGGTACTTTTTTTTACCATGTTCAATCAACACCCGGTGTTCATCGGGATCTCTTATATTGGAGCATTTTCCTATTCGTTTTTATTAAACGGATGGGAAAAGACTCTGAAACAAAGCTTTCTTCTTACTCTGCCAGGTCTTCTCATTGTGGCACTATTAAATCCCATGTTTAATCATTACGGGGTTACCATGCTGTATTATGTAAAAAGCAGCGGCAACTGGATCACCCTGGAAGCACTTGTGTACGGTGTGGTGCTTGGCGCTGTGATGTTCGTAGTCATCCAGTGGTTTTCCTGTTACAATAAAGTGATGACAACGGATAAATTTATCTATCTGTTTGGGCGGATCATTCCGGCGCTTTCCCTGATCTTATCTATGGCGCTTCGGTTTGTGCCAAGGTTTACTGCACAGTTAAAAGTAATCCGAAGCGGGCAGAAAGCCATGGGACGGGATGTATCAGAAGGAAGCCTTTTTGCGCGTATCCGCCATGGGCTTAACATGCTCTCCATCCTGGTTACCTGGGCGCTGGAAAACGCCATTGAGACCTCTGATTCCATGCGAAGCAGGGGATATGGTCTGAAGGGAAGGACTGCGTTTTCCATTTACCATTTTACAAGAAAAGATAAGTATGTCCTGGGAATGATGATCGGACTGTCTGCTATATTTACAGGGGGCTGTATCAAAGGGGCTGCCTATGCAAGTTATGATCCCAGAATCCTGTTAGCTGGCTTTACCATCCAGGGATACGCGGCACCCGTTTCGGTTTCCCCGTTACTTGCCCTGCTTACTTATCTTTGTTTTGCAGCCTTTTGTTTTCTTCCAGTGCTGCTGGATGTGACAGAAACCATCCGCTTTTCCTATAGCAGGAGAAAAGAAACGACAGACCTTGAAATGACGTATCAAAAAATTTACCAGACGCTGGAACAGGAAGGAACAGACAGATGAATCTTGTAGAAATAAAGGATTTCGGGTTTTCCTATCCGGAAAGTTCCAGAAAAGTTCTGGAGCATGTAAACCTGAACATAAAAGAAGGAACCTTAAATGTCATCATGGGAAGGAGCGGCTGCGGAAAAAGCACCCTGCTTCGCCAGTTAAAAAGCGTGCTTGCACCAGCTGGAGAAAAAGAGGGGGAGATCCTCTACCGGAATATTCCGCTTAGGGATACCGACCACCGCACCCAGAGCCAGGAGATCGGGTTTGTGATGCAAAATCCGGACAACCAGATCGTGACCGATAAGGTATGGCATGAGCTGGCGTTTGGACTGGAAAGCCTTGGGTATGACAATGCCACCATCCGCCTTCGGGTGGCAGAGATGGCAAGTTATTTTGGCATCCAGAAGTGGTTTTATAAAAATGTATCGGAATTGTCAGGCGGACAAAAACAGCTTTTAAACCTGGCTTCTGTGATGGCCATGCACCCGTCCTTACTGATCCTGGACGAGCCAACCTCCCAACTGGATCCCATTGCAGCCTCCGATTTTCTGGAGACCGTGAAGAAGATCAACCGTGATATTGGAACGACTGTACTGCTCACCGAACACCGCCTGCAGGATATCATCCCGTATGCCGACCGGGTGTTTGTCATGGATGAGGGAACCCTGTTTTTGGAAGGAAAACCCCGGGAGATTGGAACCAAATTAAAGGAACAGCACCACGGCATGTTTTTATCCATGCCAGTTCCCATGCAGATCTATGCAGGGACAGACAGCGCCCTTACCTGTCCCCTTACCGTAAGTGAGGGCAGACAGTGGATCCGGGAATATATAGAAGAAAAAGGAATAAAAAAAGAGAAAATCCAGCAGGCCAACCAAAGGCTAGAAAAACAGGGGGAGAAAAACGAAAACGAAACGGCAGGCTTTTTCGGGCATCTAAAGCGCCAGAAAGAAAATACGCCCCCAGCCATCCAAATGAAGGATGTCTGGTTTCGGTATGAAAAGGACAGCCCCGATGTCATTCAGGATCTGTCCCTGGAAGTAAAAAAAGGAGAATTCTATGCCCTGGTAGGGGGAAACGGAACGGGAAAGAGTACCACCTTATCCTTACTTGGACGAGTACACCAGCCGTATAGCGGCAGAATCTACCTGGATGGAAAGGATCTTCGTTCCTTTTCCGACCGGAAGTTATACTGCGGGTATCTAGGTGTTATGCCGCAGAATCCCCAGAGCATCTTTTTAAAAAAGACCGTACTAGAAGACCTCTATAGCGTGATCGGCGGAAAAAAAGAAAAGCCGTCTAACGAGTATCCCATTTCCATGAAAAAGGAAAAAGCCATTGAGGGGATTGTAAGCCTTACCCATTTGGAGGGACTGCTTGAACGCCATCCCTATGATTTAAGCGGCGGGGAACAGCAGCGGCTTGCCCTTGCAAAAGTGCTTCTTCTTCGTCCGAAGATCCTTCTCATGGATGAACCGACCAAGGGAATGGATGCGGAATATAAAGAAGAGCTTGGAAGCATCTTAAAGAAGCTGCAATCCCATGGAATGACGATTTTCATGATTTCCCATGACGTGGAATTTGTAGCCGAGTATGCGGATACGACAGGCCTGTTTTTCGAAGGAAATATTGTGACAAGCAAAAAGACAAGAGACTTTTTCGCTGGAAATAACTTTTATACCACTGCGGCAAACCGTATGGCAAGAGGGCTGTTTCCAGAGGCTGTTACCGGAAAGGATGTGGTGTCATGCTTGACGAATCCCAGTTAGATGAATTTCTGGACGAATTCTTTGGGGAAGAAGAACCAGCTTCGGATGCCGCCCGTTTAAAGAATTCGGGAAAACAAAATCCTTTCCGTCGAAATGAAGTTCCTTCTGAAGAACTGGAAGAATACACCCTTCCGTCTGACGGAATGATTATCCGCCAGATGGAGCGCCAGGGAAAGGTAAGCCGCCGCACCTGGTTTGCATTTGCGGTCATGCTGATCGTGGTACCAATCCTTCTATTCTTCTCTGTGAAGATATGGGGAGGGCGAAAATACCTGCTCTGCAGCCTGATCGTAGTAGTGGCTGCCATGCTTCCCTTTTTTATGATGTTTGAGGGCAGGAAGCCAAAGGCAAGGGAGATCATGGTGATCTCGGTATTAGCTGCCATTGGCGTAGCAGGACGTGCCGCCTTTTTCATGGTGCCAAGCTTCAAGCCTGTGGCTGCTATCGTGATCCTAACCGGGATTTCCTTTGGCGGGGAGGCTGGATTTTTAGTTGGCAGTCTTACCATGCTGATCTCCAACATGTTTATGGGGCAGGGTCCCTGGACACCCTGGCAGATGTTTGCCTTTGGTATGATCGGATTTCTGGCAGGGATCCTGTACCAGAAGGGGATTTTAAAAGCCAGGAAGTTCGATCTTTGTATCTATGGATTTTTAAGTGTCTTTTTAATTTATGGCGGCATTATGAATCCTGCCAGCATCCTGATGTCCTACGGGTACATTACAAAAAGCAGCCTGATCGCCTACTACATTTCAGGCGCCCCCGTGGATCTGGTACATGCAGCTTCCACCGTGATTTTCCTCTGGCTGCTTAGCCGCCCGCTTCTGGAAAAGCTGGAGCGGATCAAGGTAAAATATGGGCTGATACAAGAATCAGAGAAACGATGATAGAAAATAGATGTAAGTGGAATTTGATTTTTAAAAGAAGGAGAAACGAAAAATGTTAAATCCTAAAAAGAAAAGGACTGGATGCTATCTTGCCGGAATCCTGGCGGCGGCAGCTGCCAGCAGCCTGTTATCCGGCTGCGGTGGCGGTACCCCATCTTTAGAAGAAGCATTAAAGAAAACTGCTTCCTATGAACAGACAAGTATTCCCTCCCCGGCTTCTGATTCCCTCGGCGGTGAGTGGACGGTGATTGCACTGGCACGCTCCGGGGAAGAGGCAGAGGACGGCTATTACGAAAAATACAGGGCAAACTTAGAAAAGCGTGTCAAGGAGCAGGAAGGGGTATTAAGTGAAAACCGCTATACCGAGTATGCAAGGGCTGTTCTGGCTTGTAAGGCCATCGGGATCGATCCTTCCGATATTGGAGGGTATGACCTTGGAAAGCCCCTGGAAGATTTTGAGGCTGTAACCGCACAGGGGTTAAATGGAGCCGTGTATGCCCTTCTTGCCTTAAATGCGGACCGCTTGGAGATAGACGGGGAACTGGAGCAAAAGTATCTGACCTACATCGTGGAACAGGAAAAGCCATCCGGTGGATTTTCCTTAGATGACAGCTCTGATACCGCAGATGTGGATCTGACTGCCATGACCTTACAGTGCTTAGAGCCCTATGCAACAGAGGAAGAAATCAGTGCCATCATTGACAGAGGCGTGGAATTTTTAGCGGACGCGCAGGCAGAGGATGGCGGCTATGAGGCGTATGGGGATAAAAGCTCTGAGTCCGTTTCCCAGGTAATCCTTGCGCTTAGCACGTATGGGATTGACTGCAATAAAGATGAACGTTTCCAGAAAAAGGAAAAAGGGCTTTACGACAACCTGATGGAGTATTATAAAAAAGATGGAAGCTTTTCCCACATATTAGATGGGGACAGCGATCCCATGGCTACCGACCAGGCGTTTTGTGCAATGGCGGCATATAGCCGGTTTTTAAATGGCAAAACCAGTTTTTATGATATGAGCGATACCAATTGACACATAAGAAAAAGAATCTGGATCAGCCAGTGAAAAGGGCAGGAGGAAAGAAATGGCAGATAAGATCACACAGCTTCAGAGGGAGCTTGGAACCATTATAAAAGGAAAAAAAGAAGTTACGGATAAAATCATCATGGCAGTGCTGGCAAGAGGACATGTGCTTTTGGAAGACGTTCCTGGTGTTGGAAAGACAACCACAGCTTTGGCACTTTGCCGTCTTATGGGAATGGATTTTAACCGGATCCAGTTTACGCCGGATGTAGTTCCTTCCGATGTAACCGGATTTACCATGTACGAAAAACAGACGGGCAGATTCATCTACCGCCCAGGCGCGGTGATGTGCAACATGCTTCTGGCGGACGAGATCAACCGTACCTCCAGCAAAACCCAGGCAGCCCTTCTGGAAGTCATGGAAGAGGGAAAGGTAACGGTAGATAACGAGACACATCCGGTTCCGCAGCCCTTTGTAGTCATTGCTACAGAGAACCCTACCGGCTCTTCCGGAACCCAGATGCTGCCGGAATCCCAGTTAGACCGATTTATGATAAGTCTTTCCATGGGCTACCCGGATCACGAAAACCTGGTAGAGCTGCTTCGGGATCGGCAGACAAAAAATCCGTTGGAGAACGCGAAAGCAGTTATTACCAAAGAAGAAGTTGTTATGCTTCAGGATCAGGTACAAAAAGTATATATGGCAGATTCCATCCTGAACTATGTTGCAACCCTTGCAGAGGCAACCAGAAACCATCCGATGATCACACTTGGTCTTAGCCCCCGTGGAACCCTGGCGCTATGCCGTATGACAAAGGCGGCAGCCTTCATGGAAGAACGGGATTATGTGATTCCGGAAGATGTAAAAAGAGTATTCACAGATGTAACCGCACACCGCATGATCCTGGATTCCAGGGCGAGATACCAGGAGCAGAGTGCGAAGGACATTCTGGAAGAAATTTTAAAAGATACACCGGCACCGAAGGTAGAGGGAGAATGAAAAACAGGATTTTACTACTTATATGGTTCATATTGCTTGCCCTGGCTGCGGTTTTTACCGGAGTCTGGGTATATGCCGTCCTTTTGCTTTTGTCCGCCCTTGCGGTAGTGGCGTTTTTGCTGCTTGGTTTCTTTTGCGGAAAAAAGATCACTATGAAGCTAAAGCTCCCCAAAGCTGCGGAACAGGATGGGATCTGGAAAGGAAAGCTTCAGATTGCAAATGAGTCTGTCCTTCCGGTATTTCTTGGAAAAGGCAGCCTGCATCTGGAAAATCATTTTACTGGGGAGCAGATGGAGCTTCCGTTTTCGTTTTCCCTTAAAGGAAGAGGGAAAAAAGCCATTGACTTCCAGGGAAAAAGCCAGTGGTGCGGTTGTATTTACGCCACCTTACACACCTGGCGCTCCTATGATTTCTTTGGTCTGGCAGGGCAAAAGAGGAAGGCGGGGCTGTCCGCTTGTACGGTGGTGATGCCCTGTGAGCAAAAGGAAGATTTTCAGTTTCTCACAAAAGAGGGCTTTGACATGGAGAGCTTCCGCTATTCGGGAGCCCGTCCTGGGGATGATCCGGGGGAGACCTTTGATATCCGGGAATACCAGGAGGGGGACAGCATTCGTCAGATCCACTGGAAGTTGACCGGCAAGTTAGATAAAATGATGATCCGCCAGAGAAGTTTCCCGGTGGATGATACGGTCCTGATCCTGGCAGAGCCCTATTTAAAGGAAAAAGCTCCAGCCGTAGCACAGACGCTTGGTGAAGTGTTTGCCGCAGTTTTAAATAGTTTTATGGAACAGGGCATTTCCTGTCAGGCAGGCGTGTTTGACCACAGCACCGGACATTTTTACATTGAAAAAATACGCACCCGCGAGGATTATGAAACTATTCTCTATTTATTCCTCCGCCACGGAGGGGAGGGGGAAAAGCCCTGCACCATCACAGAATATCTTCACACTCCGGGACAACAAAGATTTGCAAATTATATTTATATTACGGGCGCACCAGAGGAAGAAGACCTTAGAAGGCTTCGAACCCGGGGCGAGGTAACCGTTGTAAGCTGTGGAACCACAGCAGATAAAGGAGAAACCATCACATGGAAGTATGGATCACAAGACAAGAAGAAAAACATAGAAGATACCTGCCCGGTATCCTGCTGGAAAGTTTCCTGATTTTTCTGGTAAATGGCGTTGGTACCTTTGCGCTTTTGCATACCCTGATTCCGTCTGTGAATGGGATTCCTTTTTTGGTGAGCGTCACTGTGACCGCCCTTCTCTGTGCCGTTCTTTTCAGGCTTCGGGAACATTTGGTTGCTGCGGTTTTCTCGTTAAGTGCAGCTGCCGGGATCTGCCTGTTTGCGTTCTCTGGCATGCTTTTAAACGGATTTCTTTCACTCTGGAACCAACTTGCAGAAGTTCTTGGGAAAAAAGCAGGGATCTACCTTACCATCTACCAGCTGAAGGATTCTGGAAAAGCAAATGGGGAGCTGGCAGTTCTTATTTTCCTTGGCATTGCCTGTGGGCTGTTTGGCTTCTTAATCCTGAAGCTTCGGTGGTATGTGCTGCTCCTTCTTTTTGCGGCAGTCCTTCCGGTGGTTCTGGTAAAAACAGAACTGCTTCCAGATACCAGGCTTTGTCTTGGCTTTTACGCTGGAACCCTGTTAGAATTAAACTACATGACGAAAAATAAAGGGGGAAACTTAGGTAACGCTGTCGACGTGTCCGCATTTTTTGCCGGGGCATTTGGTCTTCTTCTGGTCTCCGTTTTCGGGGGTGTGTTTCTTCAAAGCCTGGTGCCAAAGAATGAGTACCAGGACTCCCAGCTTGTGGCAAATGCCAAAGAAGAGGCATTAAGTAGACTTTCCAGGCTCCGCTACAAAGGGCAGGGGGCAAATTCCCTTCCAGATGGAAAGTTAAAGCAGACCGGAGCCTGGAGTGCGTCATCGGATACGGCACTTGAAATTACCATGGAGCATCCGGCTTCTTTGTATCTGCGTGGCTTTGTGGGAAGCGTTTATGACGGCTCTTCCTGGACGGAGATTTCCACGGAAGAGGCCTATGAAGAAAAAGACTTGTATTACTGGCTTCACCAGGAGGGCTTTTATGGAGAAACCCAGCTTCTAAATGCAAGAAATCTGATCCAGGACGATTCCCTCTCCAGTGAAAAAGGAATCATTTCGATAAATAATAAAACGGCAAGCAGTAAATACCTTTATACCCCGTATGAGCTCTCAGGTCTGCCAGACGGCTACACAGGCGAAAACGCCCAGGCGGACAGCACCCTGTACGCCAGAGGAATGTTTGGAGAAAGAACCTACCGCATTTCCTCCCTTGGAAATCTGGTAAGTGATTTTACCACCCTTGGGGCAAAGGTCTATCAGACATTGACCGCTGGAAATAATGCAGGGGATGGCGGCGCGGATGCCGTCAGTTCCTACCGAAGCCAGGAGAGTTATTACAATACCTTTGTTTATCAGGAAGATACCGCTCTTCCAGCGTCCTTAAAAACCCTGTTTCAAAAGGAACTTGGAGACGGCGGAAACCGTGACGAGGGACATACCGATTACTATACGGCCATCACCAGGATCCGTTCCTATCTGGAAAAGAACATGACCTACAGCTCCCAGACCGATGTATTTTCAGAAGACGGGGATTTTATAGAGAATTTTTTAACCACCTCCAAGATCGGACACAGTGTTCATTTTGCGACAGCAGCGGCTCTGATGTTCCGCTACTATGGCATTCCGGCACGTTATGTAGAAGGGTACTTAATTACCCCACAGGATATAGAAGGAAAACAGGCTGGGGACACCATTGAAATCCCAGGCACCAACGGACATGCCTGGACGGAGATCTATGTGGACGGGCTTGGCTGGATCCCTCTTGAAATGACACCTTCCTATTACGGTGTCATGGAGGAAGCCAACTTAAAAACCGGTCTAGAAGCCAAGGGAAAACTGGCAGCTTCGATCCCGGAGACGGAATCACAGCCTTCAGTAGAAGAGAACATCCGTACCAATTTCAGCTTGAAGCTGGCATTGTTTGGAATCGAAAAATTCCTCCTTCTGTTTTTGATCGTATTTGATACGTTTATGTTTCTGTTTATCCTGACGGTGATATTCTTAAGAGCGTTTACGAACCGAAAGAGAAGAAAGTGCTTTGCCTCCCAGGACACCAAACTGGCAGTCCGGGCGATGGCTGGTTATGCCAGAGCGTTATACGAGCATGGCACACAGTATTCAGATGAGACCACATTACTCTATGAAAGAGTAAGAAAGATTGGACAAAAGGCAGCGTTTAGCCCCCATCCGGTATCGGCCTCCGAACGCCATGATACGGCAAGCTGTATCCGGCATTTAAAAAAGGAATTAAAAGCATCTGCAAGCTGGTATGACAGATGGATCATGAAATACATTGAAAGACTTTATTGACAGGAAAGGAGGCTGTTTATGAAAGAAAAAAAGAAAAGAAAAATACTGGCAGCACTCATTCCTGTGGCAGTACTTTTTCTGGCTGTTGTCGTTTTTGCACAGGGCGTATTAAAAAGTGAGCCCGAGGCAGTACCAAACCCGGTGCAGGGAATCAGTGCAGACAGCTCCTTAAAAGGGTATCTGGGAACCGGTTTTGCCTATGCAGGATCTAAGACAGATGGAAACGGCGAGGAAGCGGAAGAGCAACAGGAACAGGCACAGCTTCTTCCGGAAGAGACACCGACTCCTACGATCACACCGGAGCCGACAAAGGAACCTGCGGCGCAGACGGTGACACCAACTCCTAAGCCGGAGGAGAGCGTAACGCCCACACCCCAGGCGACGGTGACGGAAGCGCCGCCAGAAAATAATAACAATACAAACCAAAATCAGGAAAATGAGAGTAACACGATTGAATATGATAACCAGGATGATCCCGACAATTCTGAGCAGCCATCGGAATCACCAGATACCGATGATAACCGGAACCAGGACGGAGCACAGACTCCGAACGAGGATCTGCCACCTGTTACCCCGGCACCGGAAGAGCCGCAGATCACTGCGACACCTGCCCCTACGGAAAGTCCAGAGGAACCGGTAGAAGATAATTACCCGAAGATTGCCACAGACCTTACCGATGGGGAGACGGTCAATGCTTCTTACCGTACCTTTTACATCCAGGCAACCGACCATTATGGAAACAGTCTGGGCGCAGCTGCCCTTACGGTAACCGGAAATGGGGAACGGCTTTCCTGCCAGGGAGAACCGGCTGCTGGAATCCTGGCATATCGCCTGGAACTGGCAGAAGGTGCCAACACCATAGAAATCAAGGCGACAGACGAAGAAGGCTATGCCACTACCTTACCTCCTTTTACCCTGTATAAAGGAGAAGACGCAGGTCCACAGGTGGCAGGTTCTATCACCATCAGCATTGAAGCGGGTACGGTAGGGCTTGGAACCATCCTTCCGGCAACCTCTATTGAATATTACCAGGGAGAACAGTTATCCTCTGTGCTGCTGCGGCTTTTGCAGAACACAGGCTTTGACTGGAGAAACAATGGGGATGCCACCAGCGGCTTTTACTTAAAAGCAATCGGAAGGGGCGGCATTTCCGCAAATGCGGCTATTCCGGATGACCTGATGGCGCATTTGCAGGAAGTAAACTGTCAGTTATCCGATCACGATTCCAACTGGCTTGGAGAGTTTGATTTTACCATGGACTCTGGCTGGCTGTATTCTGTGAACGGTGAATACATGAGTGTTGGAATGTCTTCCTATTTCCCAGCGGACGGGGATGAGGTAAGGCTTCGATTTTCTCTTTATTCCGGTGCCGACGTAGGCGGCGGGGTAAACGGCGAGACATGGGGGGACTGGTAAATGAAAAAAAGATTAGTAATGGGAACCTTAACGGCAGCTCTGATTGCCGGAAGTGTTCCTTATGAGATATATGCACAGCAAGAAGAAGTGATGATACAAAGCGAAGAAGGAGGACCTGAAGAGCCTTCGGAACCGGAACAGCCGGAGCCTGCTCCAAGTGAGGAACCACAGCCGACCATGGAGCCAGAGCCCACTGTGGCACCACAGCCGACCGTGGAGCCAGAGCCTACACAGGCACCAGCTCCAACTGAGACTCCACAAGAGCCGACTGCAACACCGGTTCCGGAGCCAACTACGGCACCAACAGAAACTCCGGCTCCAACCGAGACTCCACAGCCGACTGCGACTCCAACCCCGGCTTTGGTGAGCGTGGGACTTCAAATTGAGCCGGGAGATGCCAGTGTGGTGATCCTGGATGCAGAGGGAAACCCGGTTTCCGCAGAAGAAAATGGACGGTATTCTCTTTTACAGGGACAGGCGTATGAACTTTATGTCCGTAAAGAAGGGTACCAGGAATTCTACCAGAAGATCACGGCAGATCCTGCGGTGACGGAATATACTATCACCCTTCTCAGCAGCAACACCGCTTTAAAGGGACTGTATGTTTCCAGTTCCGACAAGTACGGAAAAGGGATCTTAAAATTAAGCCCGGATCTGGCTCCAGATAAGGAAAAATTTGAGGCTTCCTACGATGGCGAACGGCAGAGCCTGAACATCTGGCCAGAAGTAGAGGATGAAAAAGCTTCTGTTAAGGTTTATGCCATCAGCGGTATCAAGGCAGGAACTGTAGAAAAAGATGAGACCATCACGGGAACGAAAGACAACAAAGACCGCCCCTACTGGAAGATTTTTTTTGCCGATCAGGAAAAAGAGGCGAAGGTCCGCCTGGAGGTAAAAGCAGAGGACGGGACAACCAGAGACTATTATATTACCCTGAAACTTACCGATACCACAGCTCCGGTACTAAAAAAAATCAGTGCCAGCCGTATCTCCACGGATACTGCTTCTGCTGTCTATAAGACCTCTGAAAAAGGAACCTGTTATTACCAGGTGATTGAGGCAGGTGCAAAGATACCCTCCCTGGATACAGGCGGGGAAGGAACAGAGGTATTAGCCGGAACCAATACCATTACCCTGACTGGATTATCCTCCGGGGAAAAAGACCTGGTGATCGTGGTAAAGGATGCAGCGGGAAATGTAAGTGATTCTTTAGTCATGGGGATCCCGGATATAAAAACAGCCGGTACCCCTGGAAACCTGGTACATGGCTCCGACCATGGCGGAAATAAGTCCCAGGCCACTATCCCAGGACAAAACGGCGAGGGTTCCTTATCCAATTTAAAACAGGTGGAGGGAAGCAAAGCTGGAGGCAAAGAGGGGGAGAAAACCACTGGGGAGATTAAGGCTTCCTTAAAGCTCCAGGGGGAGAAACAGACTTCTTTGTTTGGAAATATGAAGACAGCTGACACCAAAAAAAATGAGTCCCCGAAGTGGACAGACCGGACAGGGAAGAAATATGCAAAGGATTTAAAGCCTGGCTATACCATAGCAGGGGAGAAGGTGATGGAAAAAGCCACTCCCTCCCCGGTGGTAGAAGAAAAAAGTGAGGCGTCAGATGGTTTTACAGAAGAAACGAAAACCACAGTTACAAATACAACTGGAAAGAACCAGGCTCAAGAGGAATCTTTTGCAGGAAGTGTGACAAGAGGAATCCAAAAAGCAAGTCTGACAACAAAATTTCTTCTGGTGATTGCGGTATTGGAAACTGGTTTTGCTCTCTTTTTTGTAACGGCAAAGAAAAGGTTTAAAAAAGAAAGCAAGAAAAAGCCCAAAATAACGGCGTAAGCAAAGAAAAGAAGGGAGAACTGAATGAAACCAACAATGAAAAAATGGCTGACCGGACTTTTGTCTGCGGCCCTGTTAGCTGGAAATCTTCCGGTGTATGCGTTAAACACCGCTTATGCCGCAGAAGAGGATGGATTTTTTACAGATGAGACGGATTCTTTTGAGGGTGGTTCCCAGGAATCCGAAGACACACAAAGTGAGGATTCTTTTGCAAGCGTTTCTGAATTTACCGGGTTTACCTCCGGGGAAGCAGAAGAAGATTTTTCAGGAGAAGAGGACTTTGAAGCCTCTGATTCCCAGGAGGGATTTGAAGGGGAGACAGATCCTATCATCATGCCAGAAACCGATGCGCAGGATGAGGGTGGCTACCTTCAGAACTTGACCTTATATACCAGCCAGAGCGGTGCTTCTACCGTAGGATTAAAGCGTATGTCTGATCTTGACGCAGAGTTTGGCGGCAAGGTTTATGTGGCAGAATATGGTTCCAACATGGATTCCGCATCCTTCTGGATCACAGCGGATCTGGCAGGGAATGCACCGGAGGGATCCGTCCTTCAGCTGGAAACCACGGGACTGGACGGAGAAAAACAGAATGCGGAAATGTCAAAAAGCGGATACACAGATGGTACCCGTTACAATATAGCTGCCTCCGTTTTTGCAGCCGGAGAAAATGGCTCCAAAAGAGCACTTTATACTATCACCGCAGGAACAGAAGGGGACAAGCAGGTTTACCAGATCCTGGTAGAACGCCGTCTTGACCTTTCCGATCTCAAGGCCTGCCTGCCGGATGACAAGGACCTGGCAAAAAATATCCTTCCGAAATTTGACACGACAGGAACTACAAGGGACTACGAGGCAACGGTAGCAGTTTCTACTGCTTCTTTACAGGTGGTTCCAAAAGCGTTTTCCGGCAACTGGTATCAGCTTGCCATTTCCAGTGAAAATGTAACCACAGGCGAAGTAAAAGAGGTTCCGTTTTCTTCTACAGATACGGCTGTGAGCGTTCCACTGGCAGACACCGGTGATACCAAAGTGACGCTCTCCATGTCAGAGGCAAACACCTATGCGGATCCTGCCCTGGCAGAGAAAACCTATACCTCCACCGGCACCTACACCATCCTGGTTCATAAAAGCACAAGTGACAAAGTAAGTTTCCAGGTAACCCCGGAGGATGCGGTCATCAGCGTATATGACAAGGATGGGGAGCGCCTTACCCCTTCCGCCGATTCCCTGATGGTTTATGAGAACATCCTTCAAGGAGAAGCCTATACGTGGAATATTTCTAAATATGGCTATATTTCCCAGCAGGGCAGTTTTACCGGCGGCGAGGTTTCCGACATTAGTGCAGAACTGGTAAAACAGGATGCTACGCAGCCGGAGATCACGGACAATGACTGGATCAATTTTCGAAACAGTGAAACAAATAACGGCATTACCGGAAGCAGCACCCCAACCAGTGCGGATTCCACCCTGTTAAAATGGACCAAAAGGATCGGAGTGGGCTGGGAGGCAGCCATCACACCACCACTGATCCTGGGCGGAGCAGTTTATGTAGCGTCTGGACAGTTTATCTATAAGCTGGATAAAAACACAGGGGAAATCCTTCAGACCAGCGAACAGCTCTCTGGAAATATGCAGTATGCCATGATCCCCCTTACCTATGCAGAGGGAATGCTCTTTGCACAGATCGGCGGCGGTCAGATCCAGGCGGTCAGTGCTACTTCCTTAAAGTCCTTATGGATCAGTGAGTCCCTGGGAGGTCAGACACTTTCCCCGATCACTTACAAGGATGGTTATATCTATACCGGAACCTGGAATTCTGAGACTACAGCAGGCTCTTATTTCTGTCTGTCTGTTACAGACGAGGATCCATCCACAGGAACGGAGATTAAACACTGCACTTGGAAATACAACCATAAGGGCGGCTTTTACTGGGCTGGTTCTTATGCCTCATCCGATTACCTGATATTTGGTTCCGACGACGGTTCTTCAGAAGGAACAGATACCAACTCCGCCATCCTGTATTCCGTAAACACACATACCGGATTGCTCATGGATAAGATGACAAGCCATGGAGATATTCGTTCTACTATCGTTTATAATAATGGTTATGTATATTTCACCACCAAAGGCGGGTATCTGTACCGCGTGCAGATGAATGCAGACGGCACCTTTGGAACTGCCTGCAGCTATAACCTTGGCGGCATGGTAACTGCTTCCCCGGTTGTATATAAGGGGAGGATCTATGTAGGTGTCTGCGGAAATGGCGAACAGTTTAGTTCCGATGGCGGTCATCATTTTGCAGTCTTAACTGAAACCGCTTCCGGGATCTCTCTGGCATATAACGTATCCATCCCAGGCTATCCCCAGGCAGCGCCTCTTTTGTCTACGGCCTACGAAAACCAGGATTATAATGGGGATGGACAGGCAGATGGAAGAGTCTATCTGTACTTTACCTACAATGCAAAACCAGGCGGTATTTATATGCTGTCCGATGAACCGGGACAGACCTCCGGAACAGCCGTAGAGCTTTTCCGCCCGGCAAGTGACCAGCAGGAATACTGCATCAGTACCATCTGTGCAGACCGTGAGGGCACCCTTTATTACAAAAACGATTCCAACTATCTGATGGCTCTGGAAACAAATGGAGCCTATCTGGACAGCGTGACAGTCACAGCAGATACTGGAAAAGTGACCTGGCCTTCTGCTTTCCGAAAAGATACCTTAAAATATAATTTAACGGTAGCAGAGAATACCGGCAAAGTGACCTTTGATTTTAAAGCACCGGAAGGCTGCACCATAACTGTAAATGGACAGGCGTATGCAGGAAGTTTTGTAGCGGATGTAAGCGGCGGCTCCACAGATGTGAAGGTAACTGTAAGCGGTATGGGAAAGAGCAGGGAATATACTTTCCATATTTCCCAGGATATTTCCACTCCGGTTCTTGCGAACATGGCACTTAGCACCAGCAATACCTACTCCAATACGGCAAACCGGATTTCGCTGTCCCCGGAATTTAGCAGTGTAACAACCAGCTACCGGGCAATCTATAAAGAGAGCCGGGAATTTTTAAATATCTTTGCAGAACCGGCAGACAGCAGCGCATCGGTTACCGCTGTGGGAGTCCGTGGCACCAGCAAGGTAACGGTTCTTGGAAAAGTAACCGGAAGTGGTGCAGCACACAGAATTGCCATGTATTTTGATAAAACAAATCCAGAGGCAGAAGCAGAGGTAAAGGTTACCGTTACCACCAAATCCGGAAAGACAACCGACTATACCATTGTGGTACAGCGTACCGATACCCCATCCCCGACACCGACTGTAACTCCGGTTCCGGCTACCCCGACACCCGTTCCGCCGACTCCGACACCGACGGAAGTTCCGGAGGTATTTGGTCCTTGGACAACCGTATCGGGAGCAACGGTATTTGCCCCCGAAACACAGAAACGCACCAGCAACAAGGGAAGAACGGAAACCCGCACTGTAGGAAGTAAACTTACCCCAACCATCAAAGTAAATGCCACCAGTATAAAGCTGAAGGTAAAACAGTCTACCACAAAGGTGAAGGTGAGCGGTCTTGCAAATGGAGATTCCGTAAAATCCTGGACAACCAGCAACAAAAAGATTGTAACAGTGACAAGCAAGGGTACTATAAAAGGACTGAAAGCTGGAAAAGCAAAAGTCACCATCACACTTGCAAGCGGCAAAAAACAGGTGGTCAACGTTACGGTACAAAAGAAGGCGGTGAAGACAACCAAGATCATAGGCATTGCTTCTAAGGCAACCCTGAAAAAGGGCAAGAAACTGACATTAAAGCCAGTCATCAGCCCGATCACCTCCCTGCAGAAGGTAACCTATACCACTTCCAATAAGAAGGTGGCAACTGTTACCGCAAAAGGTGTGATCACTGCAAAGAAAAAAGGAACTGCCACCATTACGGTAAAATCCGGTTCCAAATCGAAAAAAATTAAGATCACAGTAAAATAAAAAAGATAGAACAGGCAGCAAAGCCTTAAAGGGCTCCTGCCTGTTCTGCCATTTAAAAGAGGCAGGAGCAGCTTCGCAAAAAAAGTGAGGAAAAAAATGATATATATTAGCCATTTAGTTTTAGATGATGACATGAAGGCTTTGGTAAAAGAGTATGGAACTGGGATCGAGAGCATTGATTTTTCTATTTCGGATAACCTGGATCAGCTTTCGGATTCGATCAAAACGTACTGGGAGAAAATGAAAGAGATAGGAACCAGGGATCTGATCCTTCACGGTCCGTTTCTGGATGTGAACCCCTGTGCATATGACAGTATGGTGCGGGAAGCTACCATGACAAGATTCAACCAGTGCTATGAGGCGGGGCTTCACCTTGGCGCTAAGAAGATTGTCTTTCACTCTGGCATGAACCCGTATGTTTACTACAAAGAATATTGGGCGGAGCAGGTTGCCAAATTCTGGCAGGAATTTATGAAAAACAAAACAGAACTTGAAGTCGTGCTGGAAAATGTATTTGATGATGATTGGCGGCTTCTTTTGGATGTTTATGAGAGGGTGAACCAGCCAAACTTCAAGCTGTGCCTGGACATCGGACACGCGCACTGTTATTCTTCTTTGGATGTCAGGGAGTGGGCGAAAAATCTGGCTCCCTATGTAAGCCATGTTCATATCCACGACAACTGCGGCGACCGGGATTCCCATATCGGACTTGGAAGCGGAAACCTTCCCTGGGAGGAAGTGCTTGGCTATCTGCCGGAAACAAAAGAACGCACCTGGACCATTGAGTGCATGCAAAAAGAGGACATAAAAAGATGCCTTGACAGTCTGGCTGAAAAATAAGTTGTGGAACAGCACTATTTCTGATCTGTAATTTATAAAAAAGTACAATTTGATAAAGCTTTATATCGTCAGGAGAATATGGAAATTATGATGAGATGAGGGATAAGCCCCCGATAGTATGGATCTTTGGAACTATGCTGTCGGGGGCTTTTGCTCTACGGCTACTTATAAAACGCCAAGACACAGATTATAAACGGATCCTGTTTGTGTGCCAAATTAGGGCTGGAGGTTTTGAGAATAAAATAAATTATTTTTAGCAAGGATGCAACGGATACCGAAATTTTACGTGATATATAGTGAAAAAGGAATAACGAAACTTTGGAGGGAGGGCTCTAAAAATTTTTATTTACAACTTATAGGGAAAAATTTAAGAAAACGAGGTAAAAAGGATGAGTGGATTAAAAAAGTGGATGGCAATTATTATGACAAGTGTTACAATTATGGGAAATATGGCAGGGCAGGGTATCCCTGTAATGGGTGCGGAAAATGAAGCGCAGGAAGTAATTTCCAGTGGAAACATTTATGTGACAGAAACTGGTGCTAAGGAAAGAATTGTCAGAGTAAATGAAGATGGATCTTTTGTAACAGAACCGATTGAAGCGATTTCTTCCTATGCGACAAATGCGCCTTGTGAACATCCGGCGCGATATTTAGAAGCTGTTGGTAAAAAGACAGATTTTCGAACAGTTGGAACAGCTGGAATCTGTTACAAAGAACGGCTGATTATCTCAAACAAATGTAATAAATGCCATCGTAGGGGGATAAAAACTTACACTCCATGGACATATTGCAGTAAACATAGTTATCCGTTTTTGAAGAAGACCTGTAGTATTTGTGGATATAAAAAATAATCACGGTTAAGAGAAAGGAGCAGCATGATGAAACGAAAAAAGTTTTGGATTGGAGCGGCAGCGTGTATGCTGATTGGAACAGCTTCAGTGGCTGCCAGTTCTGGAGTTGAATTACATGAATTTTTCAATGCAAATGGAGAGAGGGTAATGTACCCGCTGGCCACATTTGACGAAGATCCGGATTTAAGCACCAGCGGACCACAGGATCAGGTATCAGTGGGGCAGATTATTGAAACAGAAGACGGAAAAGAAATAGTTACTGCGGTAGATGGTCAGGGAGCTTATATGACAGAAGTAATTGACCAGTAAGTGGAAATGCAGAAAAGGAATTAGGAACGAAATATATTTCATTTCCTTTTCTGCAAAAAAAATAAAAAAATTACATTTTTCATGCGACCAATTGAAATAAAATACGTGATATAAGGTGAAAAGGGAGAACAGCGCAGGATGAATGATGCACAGATCATTAATTTGTATTTTGCCAGAGATGAAAATGCAATTGTAGAGACCAAAAATAAATATCAAAATATGTGTTATATAGTTGCACACAATATTTTATACAGCAGGGAGGATTCTGAAGAGTGTGTAAATGATACATGGCTTTTTACCTGGAACAGCATTCCTCCAAGAAGACCATCTATTTTGTCTTCCTTTGTTTCAAAAATAACAAGAAATACAGCAATCGACCGTTATCGGAAAAGAAATGCGCAGAAACGGGTGGATTCACATATGGAAGATATTGCTGGGGAAGTGGAAAAAATTGGAAGTGCAATTTCTTCTGATATTGAAATTTATTTAAAAAAGAAAGAACTTGTAAAATTATTTGACCACTTTTTATCAACGCTTTCGGAACGTGACCGGGATATTTTTATTAGACGCTACTGGTATATGGATCCTGTAAAAGCGATAGCAGACCGACATGCCTGTGGGGAAAGTAAGATCAAGTCAGTTTTGGCTCGTAGCAGGAAAAAACTTTATGGTTTATTAAAGGAGGCTGGCTATGAGGGATAATAAAGGATGGGATTTTTTAACGGCATTTGAGGATATAGATGAGAAATACATTTATCAGGCGGCGAAACCGTGGAAAGAAAATAAAATCGTAAGAGTCAAGCGCTACATACGGGTTGCAGCAGCCTGTATCATATTAGTGGCTGCTATTGGTGGTGGACTTACACATCAGAATGAGGTAAAAGCAGCCTGGTATAAAATGACTTCTCTTATTGGCCGGATTTTGGGAATTGAGAAGGAAACAGATGAATATGTGAAAACAATTCAAAAGACAATCGAAAAAAATGGAATTGCGGTTTCGTTAGAGGAAGTTGCAGCGGATGCAAAAAGCCTTTGGATTGCATATTCTCTGACTGATGAAAATGGCGAAAATGACATTTCCATGAGCAGCATTCAGGTCGCAGTTGATGGCGAGTCATTAGCGTTAGAAAATCAATATTCGCTTGATAACAGTAGCGGATCAGAAAAAATAAATTCAAAATACTTTGTAGCGAAATTTAATCGAAGTAGAGCTAATCATTCCCAGAAATTTGAAATTCAAATAGGAACCTTCCAAAATCAAAATGAGCAGGTTGAAGAAAGAGATATATATAGTTTTTCATTTACAGCAGATCCAGAAGCACTGCAGGCAGACACAAAAGAAATTGACATTCAAGTGTCTATCCCAATTGAGAAGGATCAGACGTTTTTGATTTCAGAAATGAAATATAATATTTTCGGATGTACCATTTCTGGATCATATTCCGATATGACGGAGGACGACGAATTTTGGCTTCGCGGGAAGGACGATTTAGGAAATGAATATGTTTTTAATCTCACTTCCTATGATAAACCGAATCTAATTTTTGAATTACAGGATTTGGGAATTTTGGATCATGCAAAACAGTTAACGCTACAGCTCTATCACTATTCAGGAACTACAGGAAAAACGGTTTCCTATGAGCAGAAAGAATCTGAAGATACTTACATAGAAGAAATAGGAACGGTATATGATGAAGACCAGGCACCGGAAGACTTGGCGGTTCCAGTTGGAGATGGTATTACCGTCGATTTACAAAATTAAATCGGAAATGTAGTGGAAATGGGAAGGAGGGGAGAAAAGAATCCATTTCTCGATTTAAAAATAGGATAATTACAAAGGAGGCTCTTTATGAGAAAAAATGAAAAGTTTGTTGTGTGTATTATTAACCATGATTATTTCCCTTGGTAGTATGGTGACGGTAAAGGCAGATACTGAAATCAAGCCATATGAAAATAAGGAAAATGCTGTTTTACTGAAAAGGGAATACATTGATCTTGATGAAGATACGGTGATTGAAATTGAGTCTTATGAAGAAAAAATTCCGTCTCTTGCAAGAGCTGGATGGAAAACCACATCAGCCACAAAGACTTACCGGGTAAAAGATAAAAATACGAATACGGTGTTTGTAAAATATATTTTGAAGGCTACTTTTAGATATAATGGAAAAAAGGCAGAGTGCACAAATGCAACTCCTGACTGCAAGATTCTTGTACCTAATGTTTATAAGGTGATTACAAAAGATGCTTCAAAAGCAGGTGATGTTGCGCTTGGATATTTTTATTGCCAGCACATAAAAACAGGAAAAGGTGCTGGAGGAACATTTTCAATTAAGTGTGCCGCAAACGGATCAGTCACTATTAGTTGACGCAGGAGAAAATAAATTTTGTTTCGCTGTTATATAAAAATATAATGAAACATGTAACGGAGAGAAAGGTGGTTGTCGTTAGCCATCTTTTTTTCTTTTATGATAAGAATGCTTTATGCAACTTCGGAAAAACACGAAGGCTACATTGCAATTACCACGCCGGATTCCAAATATCCATTAAAAAGTATTTTAACATTTATCCGTGAAGTGGTTGAAACAGATGAGAAACTGAAATGTGATAAATACTGCCATCTTGGAGTAATGCTGGTGAATAAGAGAGAATTTGGAGATGACAGATATGGGTATGGAATGATTTGTGAGAATCCGTAAACTTGTATGATATATTTTTCTATCAGCAATTGTTGCAATGTCATAATTATGGTATGATAATCCCATCAAAGGAGGCGCCTTATATGCCACAGATTATTCCGATTAAAGACTTGAAAAACACAGCAGAGATATCCGAACTTTGCCATAGAAGTGAGGAACCAGTTTATATAACCAAGAATGGATATGGCGATATGGTGATTATGAGTATTGAAAATTATGAAAGAGCCATGAAGAAGCTAAGAATGTATCAGGCGCTGGAAACTTCCGAAAGGCAGATTAAAGAGGAAAGCGTAAAAGATGCCAGAGAATCGCTTAGCGCAATGAGGGGGAAATATGGTTTATAAACTAATTGTTACAGAGCGTGCGGAAGAACAATTAGATGAATGCCTATATTATCTTGTATATCGGCTGGGGAATAATATAGCGGCAGAACATTTGCTGACATGTATAGAAAAAGCATATGATCGCCTGGAAGAGAACCCATATCAATTTCCAGAATGTCGGGACGCATATCTAAAATCCTTAAAATACAGGTAAGTTATTCTTACGGATATGTCCTACTTGATGATTGTCAAAGTAGTTGATTTGGAGGTATATATTATTGGGATATTTCTTCAACTGGAGGATTACCGGAATAAATTATCATAAAGAAAACATGTTTCGTGAAAAAAACTGATTCGTATTGGAATATATAGCAAATTTTGGGAAGTGTTGAAGAGATAGCACTTCCCTTTTTGGTGGAACATCAGAGTAAGCGCGTTATGAATTTTTTCCAGAAACATGTAAACCGGATGGAATTGATGGAAAACTTATGAAGGCAACTACTCTGGTTTATATGGCGGTGAAAGAAGTAATATGATTCCGTCCGAAAAATTGCAAGAAAGTCTTGCGCCATTATTGGTAGATTGATATTCTAATAGTAAGAGAAACAAATTTTCATAAAATAGACAGAACCGGAGGGCTGTTATGCAGGATTATAAAAGGAAAGAATACAAGGTATTTGAATTATTTGATAAGAAATGGGCGCTTGTGACAGCTGGGAATATACAGCATTATAACTGTTGTACGGTAAGCTGGGGAAGCCTTGGGAATATCTGGGGGACAGCTGGGAACAGTAGGTCTACGGTAACCGTATATGTCCATCCAGCCCGTTACACAAGTGAGGTATTAAAAGAAAGTGATATTTTTACTGTCAGTTTTTATCCGGAAACCAGCCGTAAGGCATTGGGATATCTTGGATCACACTCCGGACGGGATGAAAATAAAATAGAAGCAGTAGGTTTTACACCTGTAAAAATGGGACAGGGTGTCACGTTTGAGGAAGCAGAGTGTACATTTCTTTGCAAGAAGCTGTATCAGCACCAGTTCTCACGGGAAGATTTAGCCCCGGAAATCCAGGAATATTATGCGGCAAAACCAGAAGTTTATCCAGATTTTAAAGGCGGCTGGCAGCCACACTATGTATTTGTGGGTGAAATTATTGGCGAGCGGAAAAAAGAATAGATAGATTCTAAAAAAGGATGTGTGAGCATGGAACAGATTTCAAAGGTGATTACGGTAGAAGAACATTTTATGTCAGAGAAAGTAAATGGGGAATACCAAAAGCTCTTAGAGAAAAAGAATCTTACTCTGGCGCAAAAGGCAAAGGCCAACTTCATTCAGCAGTTTGTCGCGAAAGGAGAAATTACAGAGGTTGGGGAGAAACGTCTGGAATTTATGGAAACACATGGAATTGACTGCCAGATTTTAAGCTATGGAAACAATTCTCCCTCGTATCTGGATCCGAAACAGGCGGTTGTTCTTTGTCAGATGGCAAATGAGGAATTGGCAGGGTATTGTAAATGATATGCCCCTTGTCAAGTAGACAGGTGAAATATCTAAAGGTAAGCGACAAAAATACCTACATTTCATTTTGGAGTGTAGGTATTTTTATGCACACCATTTCTCTTT